>NZ_JBEYWE010000040.1:0-62178 GCF_040644295.1 Streptomyces sp. NPDC047000 | reverse complement strand
GCGAAGGTCTCATCGACTATCCATCCCTGTGACGCGGCAGGCAGACCGCGGCATGGCAGCCGGACAGCACATCCCTGCCGAGCAGCGCACGAAGGGGGAGTGTCTAATCAACGGCGGATCTGTTGATCATGGAGACGCCAAGTGAGTGAGATGACGATCGAGCACGAGTCCGTGGCTGAGCCGGTCGGTGCAGCGACGACGGACGAACAGTTGATCGCGATGCTGGTCGACCGGGCTCGGAGTGAGGGCCTGCAGCTGACCGGCGAGGGCCGCAAGAGGTGGACCATACGCTGGAAGGCGCCCCTCAACGCGTTCCAGATCACCTTCGAGGGCCGGCTCACCCCGGCCAACAACTGAACCTCAACAACCAAGATCAGCCGTTAAATTGACACACCCCGCCTTCGCCGACCCCGACGACCTGATCACCGCCGTCCGACGCGGCCTGCGCCGGCTCCAGTACCGACACGACGTCCTCGACGGCTGCCTCACCGGCACCGGCCTCCGACACCATCCACCATGACGACATCACGTATTCAAGGTCAGTAGTCGGATCGATCATCCGGGCTGGGAGTTGTTCAGCAGCGGTGCCGGACAAGGATTTTTCGGCCTCGAGGACCTCGCTCAAGGCGGTGAAGTTCGGACCCGACAACACCTGGATCCGATTCGCGACCATGCCTGTCACTTCCCCACCGGCCTCCCGAGCCCGCGACACCGGCAAACTTCCTGACTTCCTCATCGCTCATCGCTCAGGAAGCCACTACATATAAATTTCTGTATAATCCTCGCTGTGAGTGATCAGTGGCTGATCGAGATCGAGCCTGAGGTCCGCCAGTGGCTGGAGCTCCTGCCGATGCGACAGTACGACAAGGTCGAACGGGCCGCCGACATGCTCGCGGCACAGCCGACGACCCTTGGGGAACCGTACTCCCGTCATCTCGGTGGCAAGCTCCGTGAGCTGCGACTCCTCATGGACGGAAACGCGGTCCGCATCACGTACTGGCTCGCTTCCGAGCGGCGGATCGTACTTCTGACTGTGTTCCGCAAAACGAAGCAGCGAGAAGACACCGAGGTCGAGCGGGCGCAGATGGCACTGAAGCTGTGCGAGGCGGAGCACGATCCGGCCCAGCACAGCTACGAGCGGAGTGAGGAGGCGGGAGGGTGAACCACTCGCAGTGGAAGACGAACCGAACCCGAAAACTGCTTGGTGAGCGGGTCGAGGAGTCCCAGGCCTACGTGGAGGCGGGGTACGCCTTCGCCCTGGGCCAGGCAGTTCACGACCGCCGCAAAGAGCTCGGGCTGTCACAGGCCGAGCTGGCGCAGCGGGCCGGCATGAACCAGCCGCAGATCTCCACCATCGAAGGCGGCGACTCCGTCCCGACGCTGCCGCTGCTGACCCGACTGGCCAAGGCTCTGGACGCCTCTCTGACGATCGACCTCGACGGTGACGGCTCGGCGTTCGTCTTCCACCCCCACGACCACGGTGAGCAGCCCCGGGAAGACCGGGGTGGTAGAGGTGTCTCCGCCGCCTGAACCTGGCTCCGGCGCTCCGGCCCATCGACGTCCTGGCTCTTTCAAGGCCAGGGACTGTCTGCCCGAGTACCTGACCGCGTCCGGAGGGGGAGCCGTTCGGCAGCGGTGCCGGACAAGGATTTCTCGGCCTGGTGAGCGGCTCTGGTCTTCGTGGAGTGGCGCCGCTTCGGGCAGGGGAGGAAGTTGCCCTGAGGGCAAGGGGCACGTCCCGGGGACCGCACCTGATGTACGTGGCGTCAATGAGGTGCGGTCTGTGGGACGTCAGGTCGCGCGGCGCAGGGGGACGACGACGTTCTCGCCCATGCGTTTGGGGTCGAGGCGGTAGTACTTGATGTGCCCGATCCTCTCGGTCTCCTCGAGCCAGCCGGCTTCGATGACCTGCTTGCGGGTGCGGGAGAAGACGGGAGGGGCCATGCCGACCAGCTGGGCCAGGTTCGCCGCCGTCTCGAGCACGGCGCCTGACCGGTCGGTCGGATGCAGGGCGTACAGCATGACGACGAGGCGCTGGTTGGCGGTCATGCCGGAGGTCTTCTCCAGCAGCTCGAGGTTTCTCTGCTTCTCGTTGCTGCTCATCACTGGGCCTCCCACCGCGCCGGGGCTGTCTCGTCGAAGCCGGAGATCTCCGGCGGGTTGCACGTCTTCACGGCTTCACGCTGTTCGAGCCCCGTTCCGTGGAAAGCAATGTACGGGCTGATCCGGTAGAAGTTGTAGTTGCCGATACGCCCGCGGACGATCAGGATGCGGTGCTTGGCCAGCTTCCTGTTGATCTTTCCGACGGCATCGGTGGACATTCCCACCCGCTTGGCGATGTCCGCTCCGGTGGCCCTCAGTGGCTCCATGCCCTCGGGCGAGACTCCGATCCACCACAGGACGAGGAACTTCTGGCTGGGCGTGAACGCTGTGGATTCGGTGATCGCCTCGACCCGTGCCTTGTCCACCTGTGTGTGCCTGCCGGAGAAAGCGTACGGCGCATAGGGGACCGGCTCGCCGGTGTCGGCGTCGACCAGTCTGCGTACTGCTCCCACGGGCCCTCCGCGCAAAGTGGTGATCAATGGCTCACGAGGGACGGCTGTGAGGCCGACCAGATGAACTCAACGTACATGAGCAGGAGGTCAATCGACTCCGCTTGTGGGCCGTACGGTGTGTCGTCCCGCTCATGACCCACGCCGCCTGGACCTGGGCGTTCCGGCAGGCACTCATGTACGTCACGTCAATCTGGGGCGTCCGGAGGATCGTGGTGGCCGGTTCGTAGGATCGTGGTGGCAGATCGTCCGATCGCTGTGCCGGTTCGGTCAGGCGTGGTGTGTGGTTCCTGGGACCGTGTGCCACGGCTGAGGGATCTGTGTGCTCGGTTCCGTCGGTCGCCCTCTACGGCGGGGGGAACTGCCTGGCAGTTCCTGCGATCTTGGCTGTTCGAGTCGTCTACGCAGGTCAGAGCACTATTGGCGAGTGCGCTCTCTTCTCTTGCCAAAGGCGCGTGGTCGAGCTCGCCTCACTGCCCCGGGGGCGCCCCGCCGTTCGGCACGACACCGCACCGCGCATCGCGTCCGCCTTTTCCCCCCGCAGCAGCACTCACCGACCGAACACACCGACCCCAGCCCCACGGCAGCCACACCATGAGGCCGTCGGCTGACAGCGGACCGGGTCTCATCGAGGCTGCCGTCGTGTCACCGTCCTCCGCACGTACGCCCCCGCCGCTTTCCGGCGCGCACGGCCCGGACCACGACGAAACCGTCTCGCGCCGGGAAGTGGTGGGGCAGCGGGGTCCAGGGGCCGGCGAAGGCCCCTGGTACCACGCTGCCGAGCCACCCCTGGATGTGCTCATGTGCAGGAGGTCCCGGGACGGGCTGTTCTCCCTGCGGGCCGGGGCGTCAGTGACCCGCATCTGGTCACTCAGCGGTACCGGCAGCAGAGTTCTGGGGCCCGCGCGTCGCTGCCTGGCATCGGTTTCATGGGGTCGCGGAGGCGTGGGTGTCCCGGCTCCGGATCGCTGCGGCGGCGCGGTGCAGTTCGGCGAGGACGGTGCGGACGGCCCGTCGTGCGGTGCGTTCCGGTCGGTGGAGGACGTCGATGTGGCGTCGGGCGTGGACCGCGCCCAGTGGCCGCAGGACGAGGTCCGGGTGTTCGGGGGCTGTCCAGCGCGGCATCAGTGCCAGGCCGCCCCCGGCCGCCACGGCCTCGGCGGCCACGGCGAAGTCGTTGATGCGGTGGGCGATGTCGAGGCGGCGGCCCGCGAGACTGGCGACGGCCTCGATGGTGGCCATGAGCGGGAAGCCGTCGTGGACGGTGATCCAGGGCTCGCCGGCCACGTCCTGCGGGAGGAGCAGCGGCTTGGAGGCCAGCGGGTGGCCGGTCGGCAGGGCGACGTCGAGCGGCTCCCGCAGCAGGGTGCCGACGGTGACGGTACGCGGCCAGGGCGGACCGTGGTCGAGGCGGTGGGCGAGAACGAGGTCGTGGTCCCGGGTGAGGGCCGGAAAGCGGTCCTGGGCGACGTCTTCGTCGGCGAGAGCCAGTCGTGGGTGGCCCGGCCCGGCGAGGCCGCGCAGCAGCCGGGGGAAGAACGCGGAGGCCGCGCTGTGGAACGCCGCCAGCGAGACGTCGCCGTCGGGCTGTTCGGCGAAGTCGGTGACGGTGTGCCGTGCCCGTGCCAGGGCCGTCTCCACCTCGATGGCCGCGCGGGCCAGGGCCTGCCCGGCCTCGGTCAGCACCACCCGGCGCCCGGCACGCTCGGTGAGCGGGACGGGGATCGAGCGTTGCAGCAGGCGCAGCTGCTGGGAGATCGCGGAAGGCGTCACGCGCAGCGCCTCGGCGACCGCGCTGACACTGCCCAGTTCTCCCAGTTCCCGCAGGATCCGGAGTTGCCGCTCGTCCATGCGGACAGTGTAGGTCTGCTACAGCTTTGGTTTAGAAGCTGGTGATTGTCTTCAATGTGCTGGTGGTGCAGCGTGGGGTCATGCCCGTCGCACGCCGTACCGACGCAGTACTGTTCCTGATCGCGCTGGTCTGGGGCTCCAGTTATCTGGCGGCCAAGACGGTCACCGGCGCGCTCCCGGTCACCGCCGTGCTGTTCGCCCGGTACGCGATCTCCGCGCTCGCGTGCGGAGCCCTCGTCGTGCTGCGCCGCCGGGCGGGCCGCTGGAGCCGCGCGGAGGTCCGCGCCGGATCGCTGCTGGGCGTCACGCAGGCGGCCGTTCTGGCGCTGGAGACCTACGGGGTCGCCCACACCAGCGCCGCGAACGCCGGGTTGATCATCAGCCTGACCATCGTGCTGACGCCGCTGCTGGACCGGACCGCGGGAAGCGGCGGACTGCCCTGGAGGTTCTTCGTCGCCGCGGGCCTGTGCGTACTGGCCGTCGGGCTGCTCACCTCCGGCACCGGACCGCGTGCGCTACGGCTCGGCGACGTCCTGATGCTGGCCGCCGCGGTCGTACGGGCCGGGCATGTCGCGCTCGTCGGACGGCTCACCGCCCGCCGCTCCCTGGACCCGATCCGTCTGACGGCCGTCCAGACCGTCGTCGGCTCGGTGCTGTTCCTGCCGCCCGCGCTCACTCAGCTGCCCGGCCTGGCCCGCAGCAGCGCCGCGACATGGTCGCAGCTGATCTATCTCGCCCTGTTCTGCAGCGTGTTCGCGTTCCTGGCGCAGACGTGGGCCGTGCAGCGCACTTCCGCGAGCCGGGCCGGTCTGCTGCTGGGAACCGAACCGATCTGGGCCGTCGCGACCGGCATCGCTCTCGGCGGCGAACGGCTCACCGTGGGGGTCTTTCTCGGCGCCGTGCTCATGGTCGCCGGAACGTACTGGGGCCAGAGCATCGAACGCGCCCACCGCACCCCACCACGACCAGGCCGAGCAGGTCGAGGAGTCCCAGGCCTATGTGGAGGCGGGGTACGCCTTCGCTCTGGGGCAAGCCGTCCATGACCGTCGCAAGCAACTCGGGCTGTCGCAGGCAGAGCCGGCTCAGCGGGCAGGTATCCGACCTCGGATTTCCGACCTCGAGGGCGGTGACTCCGTACCGGCCCTGCCGCTGCTCACTCGACTCGCCAGGGCACTGGACGCTTCCCTGACGATCGATCTCGACGGTGACAGTTCGGCGTTCGTCTTCCGTCCCTACGGCAGCGGGGTCGCCGTCCAGGCACAGGGGCCGCCTGATGCCGGGTCGGCAGAAGGGCGGGTCAGGCGGGGTTCAGCGGAGTGATGCCGGTGCCCACATACAGTTCGGGCTCCAGCGACAGGACAGCGAGCGGCTCCCCGCCTTCAGCACCTGCCAGGCGATCGCCGCCGCATACGCCACCGGCCGGTGCCTCGGGATGCCTCGGTGTACAGGCCGGTGAAGAAGAAATCCTCCCCGCGGTCCAGGCCCCGGTGTCTGCGACGCTGCCCGGACCGCCGGGCTTTCAGGTTCCTTCCCGCGAACCCCGGACTACAGGTCGTGGAAGATCAGCAGAGACAGCGCCAGCACCGCCACACCACGGACGACGATCAGCGCCAGATTGACGCCTCCGAGGCGTCGGGTGCGGAGCCACAGGGTCCATGTCACGGCCAGGGACAGCACCACCGCGAGGATAAGCGTCACGGCGGCGGGGACGGCGTACAGCACGTTGCGGTGGGCCCACATGAGGCAGGTCCACCACACGACGGAGACCGTGGTGAGCAGGGTTTCTCCCACCAGGACGGCTCGGCCCTCGGGCGGTGCCAGGATCGGAGTGGTCATCTGGTCAGCTCCTGTCAGTAGTTGGGGTAGACCGTGACGATCCACAGGGCCTTGGTCTTCTGCTTCTTCAGCGGGTAGTCGCGGCGGTTCTTCCCGTGCTGGCTGACGAAGATGTTGCCCTTGGAGTCGACCTTGGTGACGACGGCCGTGTGGTCGATGCCGGACCACTTCGTGCCGTCCTGGTTGTAGAAGACGATGTCCCCGATCTGGACGCCGCTCGGACCCTTGTGCCACTTCCACGTCGCCATCACGGAGATGAAGTTCGCCAGGTAGGGAGCTCCCACCCAGGTGTACGACTGCGGGTGCACGTAGAGGTACTTGCTGCGCCGCCACCAGTACCCGATGTTCGACCGCTTGGAGGCCGGGCCGTATTTCATGGCCATGCCGCCGCCGCGGTTGAGGGACTTGGACGCGAAGTTGGTGCAGTCCTCTGAGTACTCGGCGGAGTCGTTGTAGTGCTTCCTGGCGTAGGTACGGACACCGCTCCAGGAGATGCCGGTCGAGGCCTGCTGGGCCTTGAAAGACGCGGCCGCGGCCGTGCTCGACGTCGTGTCGGTGTCGTCGACGAGGTTGCCGTCCGCGTCCATGGAAACTCCGTCCGGCGCACCGTCGTCGCTGAGACCGCTGTCGGCGGCAGCCTGATCGGCGAAGGCGGTCAGCGCCTCGTCGCCCGCGCTGACGACTGTCTCAACGGCACCGGCGTCGGTGTGGGCGGTGAGGGTGGGCGGGCTGCCCGGAGTGAAGGTGTACAGGCCGGTGTCGGCTTCCCCGCTGTCGGTGGCGTCGGGCGTGTCGGTGTCGATGCCGGCGGTGGTGGTGTACGAGATGGTCGAGGACGCCCGGAGCGTGACTGTGCCGTCCGTGCCCGGCATCGCCAGAACGTCGGTCAGGGTCACCGCGGGCGCCTCGGTGTCCATGTCGTCGCTGGTGAGCGAGGCGCGGTCGGTGAGCGGGACGCTTTGCTCGGTCTCGAGGAGACCACTGAAGCCGTCGCCGGTGTCCGCCATGCCGGCGGCCGCCAACGCGTTGGCGGCATCGCCGGTGAGCAGGGTGTTCTGGGCCTCCAGGTAATCCTGGAGCACGGGCTGGTAGGCCGCCGCACCACCGGTGACGGCGACCGGGGTGACCGCCGCCGAGGTGGTGGCGGGACCTGTGCCATAACTGTTGGCGGGTGTCACCGTGAAGGTGTACGCGGTGCCGTCGGCCAGCCCGGTGAACACCGCCGAGGCACCGCCGGTGGTTTCGGTCGCCGTCGCCGTGGTGCTGCCTTTGACCTGCGCGGTGACGGTGTAGGTGACGTCCTCCTCCTCGATGGCACCGGTGGCGAGCTGGCTCCAGGTGACCAGCGCGCCCTTCTCGCCCGGGCGGGCCGTCAGGTCGGTGACGGCCGTCGGGGCGGTACCGGTGGACGTCGTGCCGTCTTCGGTGTCGGTGTCGGAGACGACGCTCAGAGCCAATGACTGCTTCGCCGTGTAGGACGAGCAGACGGTGCCGACACAGGCCCGCATCTTCCAGGCGTACGTCTTCCCATCAGCCATGAGCCCGTCCGGGACCTGGAGGACAGCCCGGCCGCCGCTGTCAGCGGTGGAGGTGCCCAGCGGGCTGCTGCCGACCGTGATGCCTGCGGAGTCGTACAGCTGGTACTGAGCCTGGATGCTCGTCTGGCCAGGGGCGTTCACCACGCCCGTCAGCAGCGGTGTGGTGGTCTCGGTCGCGCCTGCCTGGAGTCCGGTCGGCACATCGGGGATGTCGAGGGCGCCGGTATCGACGGTGAAGGCCGTCCACGACGTCCAGGCGGTGGAGTAGTCGGTGCCGTCGTAGCCACGGGCCCGGATGCGCAGGTGCGTGCCGTCGGGCAGGGGCGTGGAGGCGGGGACGGTCAGGGCGGCCGCCTTGCCGGAGGCGACGTAGGCGGTGGATTTGGACAGCGTGTATGTGGTGTCGGCGTAGTCGGGATCCGGCTCGACCGCGTACTGGACGCGGACCTTGGCGCCGGAGTCGGCATCGGTGACCTTGGCGGAGAACACAGGCGTGAGCGAGGTGACGATCTTCTCGCTGCCGCTCGTCGTCTTCGGCGACAGGGTCAGCGAGGTCGGCGTCGCCGGGTACGAGTTGTACGTCACCGTCAGGTGCGGTTCGGTCGAGCCGTCGCCGGAGACATAGTTGGCCGAGCGCCAGCGGCGCCAGGTGAGGCTGTCGGTCTCGCTGACGCCCTTGATCTTGAGGCCGTAGTTGGCGGAACCGTCCGCCCAGGCCTGCACGATGTCGTCGATGTCGAAGTTGACCGTGCCAGCCGGGCAGTCGTCGGAGTAGCCCTTGGCGGCAGTGCTCGTGACCGCACCGGTGCTGGTGGAGGACGGCTCGCTGCCCCACGCGATCGTCGACGAGGACCAGGACGAGGTGATGCGACGCACCTGGGTGCCCGAGCCGTCGGTCGAGCAGGAGGACGACCAGTACGAGTACAGGGCCAGGTTGGTGTCGATGATGTCCGTGCCCACGAAGTCCGAGACGTCGAACTTCAGATAGGAGCGGGCGATCGTGTCACCGCCGTTGTAGGTGCCCGACTTCAGCTCCGCGGAGGAGAGCTGCGAGTCGGGGTAGTTGGTGGCGACCCAGGTGTCGGTCGTGACCGCCAGGGTGCTGGTCGGGTCGACGGTGACCGGGTAGGTCAGATCCTGGTCGAAGTAGGACGCGTCCGGGGTGAGGACCAGGGTCTGGGTGCCGTCAGCTGCGGTCTCGATGTCGTAGTCCACGGCAGCGATGTGCCGTGACTCGCCGGAGGCCGGGTCCTTGGAGGAGTCCCACATCATCGGCGCGGGCGCCTCGGCGACCAGGTCGCCGTCGTCATCCGTGAGAAGCAGATGGCCTGTGGCCGCCTTGGAGACGGTCAGCCCGTGCAGGGCCAGGGGGATGCGGTAGGAGACGCTGCCGTAGGCGGGGGCGGAGTCGAGAACGACGTTCTCCGAAAAACCCTGCGGCAGCGCGGTGACCGTGAGCTTCTGTCCGTCGCCGACGTCGTACGAGGCGGTGTCGCCGTCGACCGAGGGGGCGGGCAGCGCGTCGGGCCAGGTCATTCCGAAGGACTTGCCGTCCGCCGAAACGGAGACGAGGTGGGTGTCCCCGCCGTCGGAGACCGTGATGTCGGCAGCCGCGGCCTGGGGCTCCAACGAGTCCCCCGTGTCGGAGAGTTCGGTGTCGATGGGCTCCCAGTTCCCGTCGTCGTCCCGGACCCGGACGGGGCCTGCATAACTTTCGGTGGTGAGGGTGCCGTCAGGGTTGACGTACGTCGTGGTGTCCGAGGTGCGCTGCGAGAACAGCTCTGCCCGCTCGCCCGACAACTTTGCCTGTCTACGGGCTAATTGGTCTGCGGTCAGGAACGACAGCGCCTTCGCCGCACCCTCGTCACCGGCGTCGACCGCAGGGGTGCCTTGAACAGCCCGCTGGGCCGTTTGGGCCGGCTCTGCCACAGTGAAGGAGCTGGAACCGCGGGGTACCACCACGGCGGCGGTCGCGAGGAGAAGCAGGGAGAGTCCGGCGGCTGTATGACGTGCGGTTGTACCGGAAAACGATCTTCGGTGTGACATGAACGGACCATATGGAATGCCGGACATGAAGACCAAGTGAAGTTGATCATTCACAGCAACGCACAGGAACTCACAGGAAATTCTCATTCAGGCATGTGGGGTGGACGGCCCGGCGATCGGTTTCGAAGCCCGCCCAGTGCCGCACCCATCGCCTGCGCATGCGGTGACCGCTCCACGGCCATCCGCGAACGCCCGCATGACTCGACATGAAAATGCGACAAAACACTTGAAGCGGTGTCAGCGGACTGTTCAGCGGCGAGACCCCTTCACCAGCGGCCGTTCCTTCACTCGACGTTGCTCGACGCTTCGAAGAGTGAAGAACAGCCGCCCTGCTGTCCTGGGAACAAACCGAGATCAGCGGGTCAGGTGAACGGCCGAGGTTGAACACCAAGCTCAGTCCCGTGCTCTCAGCCATTCGTCCGTGGCGGATGCCGTGGTGCGGGCGTGGGTTTCCATCATGGTGAAGTGGTTGCCGGGGACGTCGAGGACCGTGTGGGCCCGGTGCCAGGACGCCTGCCATTCCTCGGGGGTGAGGGGGCCCGTGGTCTCCTCGGGGACCGGGGGTTCGCTGGAGCGGACCAGGAGGACCGGGGTGTCCAGGGGGTCCGGTTCCCACTCGCCGATCATCGCCACGTACCAGCTCATCGCGGTCAGGCGGTCGCTGTCCATGTGCGCGAACATCGACTCCCTGTCGAACATCCCGCCCAGCATCTGCTGCGAGAAGCGCAGGAACGGGGAGTCGGGGCGCGGCATGTACGTGTCCAGGAGGACCACCGCCGCCGCCGGAGTGCCGCGCTCCTGGAGGCGGCGGGCCGTGGCCAGGGCCAGGACGCCGCCCGAGGAGGAGCCGAGGAGGACGGGTGGGGTGTCGCCGGTGGTGCGGGTGACCACCTCCGCGTGCAGGTCCGTGACCGCGTCGAACGACTCCGGCAGTGCCTCGTCCTTGCCGAAGCCCTGCGTCGGGAGGGCCCATACGTCGCGCTCGCCGCGGAAGGCGGAGGCGAAGCGGGCGTACTGGTGGACGCCGGCCAGGGCGACGTACGAGCTGAAGCAGACCAGCGGGGCCGCCGCGTCCCCCTTCGCCAGGCGGATCGGGTCCGGGAGGGACGGGAGGTCCGCCGGGGCGGTGAAGGTGGGGCGCAGGTCGGCCGCCGCCTTCAGGAGGGCGAAGCCCTCGTCCACCTTGCCCGTCTCGCACGCCCGCTTGAACAGGCCGCTCAGGGTGTCGGAGGCGGGCGCGGCGGCGGTCGGCCGGGTTTCCGTGGCGGTGGGTGCCGACGGGGCCTCCGCCAGGCGGGTGTCGAGGTGGGCCGCCAGGAGTTCCGGCGTCGCGTGGTCGAAGAGGAGGGTCGGGGGGAGGGTGAGGGCGGTGGCCGTGGCCAGGTGGTTGCGGAGTTCCACCGCGGTGAGGGAGTCGAAGCCCTGTTCGGTGAAGAAGCGGTCGGGTTCTATCGCCTCGGGGGAGGCGTGGCCCAGGACCGTCGCCGCGAGTTCCCTGATCACGGTGGTGAGCGTCGCGAGGCGGTCGGGGGCGGCCAGGCCCGCCAGGCGGGCGGAGAGGGGTTCGTGGTCCGGCCGCGACTGCGCGGTGCGGCGGCGCGGGGCCGCCGGGCGCAGGAGGGCTTGCAGCGCCGTCCTTCCCGCCCCGGTGGTGTTCATCGCTATCAGGGAGGAAGGGGTTCCCGCCGTGAGGGCGTTGTCCAGCAGGGTCAGGCCGTCGGCCGGGGTCAGCGGGGTCATGCCTCCCCGCGCCATCCTGCGGCGGTCCGTCTGTGAGAGGGCCGCGGTCATCGCGCTCTCGCTCTCCCACAGGCCCCATGCGATCGAGGTCGCGGGCAGCCCCAGGGACCGGCGGTGGGCCGCCAGGCCGTCCAGGAAGGCGTTCGCCGCCGCGTAGTTCGCCTGGCCCGGGCTGCCGAAGGTGCCCGCCGCCGAGGAGAAGAGGACGAAGGCCTGAAGGGTGCCGACTGCGGCGGTCAGTTCGTGCAGGTGCCAGGAGCCGTCCGCCTTCGGGCGCAGCACCTCCTCGAAGTGGGCCGGTTCCAGTGCGGTGACCGGTTTGTCGGACACGGCTCCCGCGATGTGGAACACGGCTGTCAGGGGGTGGTTCGCGGGGACCGTGCTCAGGAGTTTCTCCAGGTCGGCGCGGTTCGCGGTGTCGCAGGCCGACAGGGTGACCTCCGCGCCCAGTTCCGCCAGCTCGTCGCACAGCTCCGGCGCGCCCGGGGCGTCCGGGCCCCTGCGGCTCGTCAGCAGCAGGCTCCGTACGCCGTGCGCCACGACCAGGTGGCGGGCCACCAGTTTGCCGAGCGCGCCCGTCGCGCCCGTCACCAGGACCGTGCCGGAGGAGAGGTCCGGGGCGGCCTCGTCCGTCACGGGCGGCTCGGTCAGGGTGGGGAGGAGGAGCTGCCCGTCCCGCACCGCCGTCTGCGGGGCCGCTGACGACACCGCCGTCAGGAGCGTGCTCGCGTCGTCCTGCGGGCCGGACGGCAGGTCCACCAGCTGGAAACGGCCCGGGTGTTCCGACTGCGCCGAGCGGATCATGCCCCACAGGGCCGTGGCCGCCGGGTCCGCCGTCGCCGTCCTCGTCACGAACACCAGCCGTGCGGCCGCGAACCGGTCGTCCGCCAGCCAGGCGAGGACACGGTCGTGGGCCGTGGTGAGCGTGGTGCGGGTCGCGGTCGGCGCGTCCGCCGGGGTCCGGAGGGACTCCGGGGCGACCAGCACCACCTCCGGCATCGTCATCCCCGTGTCGACCGCCTTGGCCAGCGCCTCCAGGTCCGCGTACGTCTCCAGGTGCACGCCCGCCCCGTCCAGGGTCCGCGCCACCCGGTCGTCGCCCTCGCCGAGGATGATCCACCGCACCGACCCGGGGCGGGGCGCGGCCGGGGCGGGCACCGCCGGGGTCCAGGACAGGTGGAGCAACTCCGGTGCGCTGTCGGGGGTTTCCGCCAGACGTTCGGCCGGTACCGCGCGCAGCGTGATCGAGTCGGCCGAGGCGACCGGGGTGCCGGTGGGGTCGGTGACCAGTACCGCGTAGCCGTTGTCGTGGCCGGCGGGGGTCAGCCGTACGCGCAACTCCGTGGCGCCCTCGGCGTGGAGCGTCAGGCCGCTCCACACGAACGGCAGCATCGGGTCCGCCGACTTCGCCGCCCCGCCGGGGAGTTCGACCAGGAGTGTCTGGACGGCCGCGTCCAGGAGGGCCGGGTGCAGGGCGAAGCCCGCGGCGGCGCTGCGGTACTCCTCCGGGAGGGCCACCTCCGCGTAGACCTCGTCGTCGCGCCGCCAGACCCTGCCCAGGCCCTGGAAGCTCGGGCCGTACGTGAATCCGGCCGCCGTGAAGTCCGTGTAGTGGTCGCCGTCGGAGACCAGGTGGGCGCCCTGCGGGGGCCAGGCCGAGAGGTCGCCGGGGGTCGTTGCCGGTGCCTCGGGGGCCAGGACGCCCTTCGCGTGCGGCTCCCAGGCGGCCGTCTCCGTGCCGGCCGGGCGGGCGTACACGCCGAAGGTGCGGCGGCCTGTGCCGTCCGGGGCGTCCACCGTCATCTGGAGCTGTACGGCGCCCTCGTCCGGGATCACCAGCGGTCTGTGCAGGGTGAGTTCGGCGACGTGGCCGCAGCCGGTGCGGTCGCCGGCGTGGACCGCCAGGTCCAGGTACGCCGTCGCGGGCAGGATCACCCGGCCCAGTACGGCGTGGTCCGCCAGCCAGGGGTGGGTGCGCAGGGAGAGGCGGCCGGTGAGGAGCAGGGTGTCGGAACCGGCCGGGGTGAGCGCGGCGCCGAGGAGCGGGTGCGTCGTCCGCTCCAGGCCCGCGCCCGTCACGTCGCCGCCGGTGACGCCCCAGGAGGTGGCGCTGGGCAGCCAGTGGCGCTGCCGCTGGAAGGCGTAGGTGGGGAGGGGGACGGAACGGGCGCCCTGGTAGAGCGCCTTCCAGTCGGGGGTCGCTCCGTCGGTGAACAGGGTGCCGAGCGCGGTGAGTACGGCCTTCGGCTCCGGTACGTCCTTGCGGGCCGTCGGGACCAGCAGCGGCTCGGCCCGGTCGGGGTCGTCCAGGGCGGTGCGGGCCAGGGCGGTCAGGGTGGCGTCGGGGCCGATCTCCAGGAAGCGGGTGGCGTTGAGGTCGTCGCGCAGGCGGCGTACGGCGTCCTGGAAGCGGACGGGTTCGCGGACGTGGCTCACCCAGTACTCGGGGTCGGTCAGCACGGTGGCGTCCGCCACCTCACCGGTCGTGCCGGACACATAGGTGAGATGGGGCGCGGAGTACGTCAACCCGGCCGCCACCTCGCGGAATTCGTCCAGTACCGGGGTCATCAGCGGGGAGTGGAAGGCGTGCGAGACGCGCAGGCGGGTCGTCTTGCGGCCGGTCTCCGCCAGCTTCGAGGCGATCTCGGTCACCGCCGCCTCGGTGCCCGAGATCACCGTGGCCTGCGGGCCGTTCACCGCGGCCACGCCGATCTCCGTCTCCCGGCCGGCCAGCAGGGGCAGGACCTCCGACTCGGCGGCCTGGAGGGAGAACATCGCTCCGCCGGGCGGCAGTTGCTGCATCAGGCGGCCCCGGGCGGTGACCAGGGCGCAGGCGTCCGGCAGGGACAGCACACCGGCGACGTGTGCCGCCGCTATCTCGCCGACCGAGTGGCCGGTCACCTGGTCGGGGAGCAGGCCCCAGGACTCCAGGAGCCGGTACAGGGCCACCTCGTGGGCGAACAGGGCGGGTTGGGCGTGTTCCGTGCGGTTCAGGGTCTCGGCGTCGGTGCCGTCGAGGACGATCTCGCGCAGGCCGGGGATGTGCGCGCACACCGCGTCGTAGGCCGCCGCGAACACCGGGTACGCGTCGTACAGTTCGCGGCCCATGCCGAGGCGCTGGGCGCCCTGGCCGGTGAACAGGAACGCCGTACGGCCGCCGCCGCGCGCGGTGCCCATGGGGGTGCGGGGGGTGGGGCGGTCGTCCGCCAACGCGGCGAGCGCGTCGATGAGTTCGGTCCGGTCCGAGCCCAGGAGCACCGTGCGGTGGTCGAAGTGGGTGCGGGTGGTCGCCAGGGACAGGCCCACCTCGGCGGGTTCCGCCTCCGGGTGGGCGGCCAGGTGGTCCAGCAGGCGGGCCGCCTGGTCGCGGAGGGCGGTGGCGTTGCGCGCGGTCAGCGGCCACGCGGTCACCGGGGCGTCGGCGGCCGTCCCGGCCACGGCGGTCTCCTCGGCCGCCGCCTCCAGGATGACGTGCGCGTTCGTGCCGCTGATGCCGAAGGACGAGACGCCCGCCCGGCGCGGCCGGCCGGCCGTCTCCGGCCACCGTGTCCGCTCCGTCAGCAGGCGCACCTCGCCCGCCGACCAGTCCACGTGGGTCGACGGTTCGTCCACGTGCAGGGTCGCGGGCAGCAGCCCGTGCCGCAGCGCCAGCACCATCTTGATCACGCCCGCCACACCCGCACCGGCCTGGGTGTGGCCGATGTTGGACTTCACGGAGCCCAGCCACAGCGGCCGGTCGGCCGCCCGGTGCTGCCCGTACGTCGCCAGCAGGGCCTGCGCCTCGATCGGGTCGCCGAGCGTCGTGCCGGTGCCGTGGGCCTCCACGGCGTCCACGTCCGCCGCCGTCAGGCCCGCGTCGGCCAGTGCAGCGCGGATCACCCGCTGCTGCGAGGGGCCGTTCGGGGCCGTCAGACCGTTCGACGCGCCGTCCTGGTTGACGGCCGTGCCCCGGACCACCGCCAGCACCGGGTGCCCGTTGCGGCGGGCGTCGGACAGCCGCTCGACGAGCAGCATGCCGCCGCCCTCCGAGAAGCCGGTGCCGTCGGCCGCGTCGGCGAACGCCTTGCAGCGGCCGTCGGTGGAGAGGCCGCCCTGGCGGCTGAAGTCCATGAAGAGGCCGGGTGTGGACATCACCGTCACACCGCCCGCGAGGGCCAGGTCCGTCTCGCCCGACCGCAGCGACCGTACCGCCAGGTGCAGGGCCACGAGGGACGCCGAGCAGGCGGTGTCGACGGTGACCGCGGGGCCCTCCAGGCCGAAGGTGTAGGAGAGGCGGCCGGACATCACGGCCGCCGAGTTGCCGGTGCCCAGGTGCGCGCCGGAGTCGGCGTCGACGAGCAGCGGGCGGGAGGAGTAGTCCTGGAAGTTGGTGCCCGCGTAGACGCCGGTGCGGCTGCCGCGCAGGGTTTTCGGGTCGATGCCGGCCCGCTCGAACGCCTCCCAGGACATTTCGAGGAGCAGCCGCTGCTGCGGATCCATCGCGGCGGCCTCGCGGGGCGAGATGGTGAAGAAGCCGGCGTCGAAGTCGGCGAATCCGGAGAGGAATCCGCCGACCCGGGTCACCAGACCACCGGCTCCGTCGGCCCGCAGTGCCTCCAGGTCCCAGTCGCGGTCCGCCGGGAACTCGGTGAGGGCGTCGGTGCCGTCGGCGAGGAGCTGCCAGAACTCCTCGGGTGTGCCGACCTCCTGGGGGAAGCGGCAGGCCATGCCGACGATCACGATCGGGTCGTCGGAGGCGGTGGGGACGCCGCCGACCGGCGTCTTCTCGGCGGGGGCGCTGGCGCCCGCGGGCGCCAGTTCCGTGTCGAGGTGTGCCGCCAGGGCCGCCGGGGTCGGGTAGTCGTAGACGAGGGTGGCGGGCAGGCGCAGGCCGGTGGCCTCGTTGAGGTGGTTGCGCAGTTCGACGGCGGTGAGGGAGTCGAAGCCCAGTTCCCGGAAGGCGCGGCTGGGTTCGACGTCGTCGGGGCTGGGGTGGTTGAGGACGTAGGCGATGTGGGCGCGGACCAGGGCCAGCAGGGCGTCCCTGCGGTCGTGGTCGCCGAGGGCCGCGAGCTGTCCGGCGAGGCCGGGGCCCTCGGCGGACTCCGGTTCCGCCGTGCGCCGGGCGGCCTCGGTCTGGCTGTGGCGGGCCTCGGGCAGGGCGGCGTAGAGGCGGCGCGGGCGGCCCTTGGCCAGTTCGGCGCCGAACACCTCCCAGTCGATGTCGGTGACGACGAGCGCGGTGTCGTCGTGGTCCAGGGCCTGCTGGAGGGCGGTGACGGCGACGGCGGGGTCCATGAGGTGGACGCCGTGCCGCTGGAGGCGTTCGCCGACCGTGCCGGAGGCCATGCCGCCGGACGCCCAGCCGCTCCAGGCCACGGCGGTGGCGGGCAGGCCGCGGGCGCGGCGGTGCTGGGCCAGGGCGTCGAGGAAGGCGTTGCCGGGCGCGTAGTTGCCGTGGCCGGGGCTGCCGAAGACGCCGGAGGACGAGGAGAAGAGGACGAACGCCGACAGGTCGAGCCCGGCGGTGGCCGCGTCGAGGTTGAGGGCGCCGCCGACCTTCACGCGCAGCACCTCGGCGAGGCGCTCGGGGGTGAGGGAGCCGATGACGCCGTCGTCGAGGACGGCGGCCGTGTGGAAGACGGCGGTGAGGGGGCGTTCGGCGGGTACGGCGGCCAGCAGGCGGGCCAGGTCGTCGGGGTCGGCGATGTCGCAGCCGGCCAGTTCGGCGCGGGCGCCCAGCTCCCCCAGTTCGGCCACGAACTCGGCGGCGCCCGGGGCGTCGGGGCCGGAGCGGCTGACGAGCAGCAGGTGCTCGGCGCCGGAGCGGGCGAGCCAGCGGGCGACGTGCCGGCCGAGGGCGCCGGTGCCGCCGGTGACCAGGACGGTGCCCCGCGGGGTCCAGTGGCGGCCGCCGGCCGGGAGGGCGCCGGTCGCGGCGCGCAGGAGGCGGCGGCCCAGGATGCCGGTGGGGCGGATCGCCACCTGGTCCTCGTGGTCGGTGCGGGCGAGGAGGGCGGCGAAGCGGTCGGCGGCCCTGTCGTCGAGGGTGGCGGGCAGGTCGGCCAGACCGCCCCAGTTTCCCGCCTGTTCGAGGGCGACGACCCGGCCGAAGCCCCAGACGAGGGACTGGAGCGGGGAGTCGGGGGCCTTCTCCGCGCCGGTCGCCACGGCGCCGCGGGTGGTGAACCACACCGGGATGCGGGCGCGCAGGTCGTCCAGGGCCTGGAGGAGGGCCACCGTCGCGGCGAACCCGCTTGGCAGTACGGGGAGTCGGGGGGTGGGGGTCTCGTCCAGGGCGAGCAGCGACACGACGCCCGCGACACCGGTGGCGGCGTCGGCCAGCGCGGCGGTCACCGCGGCCCGGTCGCAGGCGCCGTCGACCGCTACGGTCACCGGCTCCGCGCCCGCCCTGCGCAGGGCGTCGCCGAGAGCGGCGGCGGCAGCGGCGGCAGGGGCGTCCTGCGGGGTGACGATCAGCCATCTGCCGGACAGTCCGGCCGCCGGGGTGTCCTCCACCGCCTGCCAGGCGATCCGGTACCGCCAGCCGTCCGCCGTCGCCGTCTCGGCGCTCTGCCGCCGGTACTGCGCCAGTGCGGGCACCAGCCGGGCGACGTCCTGCTCGCCGAGGTCGAGGGCGGTCGTCAGCGCGGCCAGGTCCCCTTGCTCGACGGCGTTCCAGAACGAGGCGTCGGTCGTGCCCGGCGAGGCCGCCGCGGCGGCGGCGTCCGCGGTCACCTTGTCGAACGCGGGCCAGTAGCGGCGCCGCTGGAAGGCGTAGACCGGCAGGTCCACCGGCCGGGTGCCGTGTTCCCGTCCGGCTTCCAGGGCCACCCGACAGCCCCGTACGTACAGTTCGGCGGCGGAGGTCAGGAAGCGGGCGGGGCCGCCCTCGCCGCGGCGCAGGGTGCCGGCGGCGGCGCTGCCGGTCGCGCCCGCGGTCTCCAGGATGTCGCCGACCGCCGTGGTGACCACGGGGTGCGGGCTGACCTCGACGAACACCCGGTGTCCGGCCGCCGCGAGGGCCCGTACCGTGTCCTCGAAGAGCACCGGCTGCCGGATGTTGCGGTACCAGTGGCCGGCGTCCAGCGTGGTGGTGTCCTCGATGCGCTCGCCGGTGACCGTGGAGTACAGCGCGATCTCCGCCCGGCGCGGGGCCACGGGTGCGAACCCGGCGAGCAGGGCGTCGCGCACCTCCTCGACCTGCGCGGAGTGGGACGCGTAGTCGACGGGGACCCGTTTGGCGCGTACGCCTTCCTCGGTGAGTTCGGCCAGCAGCCGGGCCACCGCCTGCTCCTCGCCGGAGACGACGACGGCGCGCGGCCCGTTGACCGAGCCGACGGAGATCCGGCCCTCCCAGGGCGCGAGCCGCCGTTCCACCTCCGCGAGCGGCAGCGGTACGGAGACCATGCCGCCCCGGCCGGACAGCGGGCCGAGTTCGCGGGAGCGGGTGACGACGACGCGGGCGGCGTCCTCGAGGGTGAGGGCGCCCGCGATGTGCGCGGCGGCCACCTCGCCCTGGCTCTGGCCGGCGACGGCGACGGGGTGGACTCCGTGGGACTGCCAGAGGCGGGCGAGGGCCACGCAGACGACGAAGAGGGTGGGCTGGACGACGTCGAGGCGTTCCAGCGGCGGGGCGCCCTCGGTGCGGCGCAGGACGTCGAGCACCTTGTAGTCGGTGAACGCCTCGACCGCGGTGGCGGCTTCGGTGAAGTGGGTGCGGAACCGCTCGTCGGAGTCGAGGAGTTCGACCGCCATGCCCTCCCACTGCGGGCCCTGGCCCGGGAAGAGGAAGACGGGGCCGCCCTCGGTGTCGGCGACGCCGCGGACGACGCCGGGCGCGGGGGTGCCGTTCGCCAGCGCGTCGAGTCCGGTGAGGAGTTCGCCGGTGTTCGCGGCCACCACCACGGCCCGGTGCTCCAGTGCGGAGCGGGTGGTGGTGAGGGCGTGGGCGAGGTCGGCCGGGTGCGGGGCGGGGGTGGCGGGCGCGGTGAGGTGGTCGCGGAGGCGGGCGGCCTGGGCGGCGAGGCCGGTGCCGGTGCGGGCGGAGACCGGGAAGGCGTAGGGGCCTTCGGGCAGGGACCGCCCGTCGTCCTCCGCCCCGTCCTGCGGGGCCTGTTCGAGGATCACGTGGGCGTTGGTGCCGCTGACGCCGAAGGAGGACACACCGCAGCGCAGCGGGCGGTCGGCGGGCGGCCAGGGGCGGGGGCCGGTGAGCAGTTCGACGCGTCCGGCGGTCCAGTCGACGTGCGACGACGGCTCGTCCACGTGGAGCGTGGCGGGCAGCTGCCGTTCGCGCAGCGCGAGGACCATCTTGATCACGCCCGCGACGCCCGCCGCGGCCTGGGTGTGGCCGATGTTGGACTTCACCGAGCCGAGCCACAGCGGCCGGTCGGCGGGCCGGTCCTGGCCGTACGTCGCGAGCAGGGCCTGCGCCTCGATCGGGTCGCCCAGCGTCGTGCCGGTGCCGTGCGCCTCGACGGCGTCCACGTCGGCCGGGGCGAGGCCCGCCGCGGTGAGCGCCTGCCAGATGACCCGTTCCTGGGAGGGGCCGTTGGGCGCGGTGAGGCCGTTGGAGGCGCCGTCCTGGTTGATCGCGGAGCCCCGGACCACGGCGAGGACCGGGTGCCCGTTGCGGCGGGCGTCGGCCAGGCGTTCCACGACGAGGACGCCGACGCCCTCGCCCCAGGCCGTGCCGTCGGCCGACTCGGCGAAGGCCCGGCAGCGGCCGTCGGCGGACAGGCCGCGCTGGCGGCTGAACTCCAGGAACACGGTCGGCGTCGACATGACGGTGACGCCGCCCGCGAGCGCGAGGTCGCACTCCCCCGCCCGCAGCGCCTGCACGGCGAGGTGCAGGGTGACGAGGCTGGAGGAGCAGGCGGTGTCGAGGGAGACGGAGGGGCCTTCGAGGCCGAGGGTGTAGGAGATCCGGCCGGACAGGACGCTCGCGGCGTTGCCGACGCCGTCGTCGCCCGCGTTGTCGGAGTGGGCGAGCAGGGTGGTGTAGTCCTGGAGGTTGGTGCCCGCGTAGACGCCGGTGCGGCTGCCGCGCAGGGTCTGCGGGTCGATGCCGGCCCGTTCCAGCGCCTCCCAGGAGACCTCCAGCAGGAGCCGCTGCTGCGGGTCGGTGCCGACGGCCTCCCGGGGCGAGATGCCGAAGAAGCCCGCGTCGAAGTCGGCGACCCGGTCGATGAAGCCGCCGGTGCGGGTGTAGCTGCGGCCGGGGGTGCCGGGCTCGGGGTCGTAGAGGGCGTCGGTGTCCCAGCCGCGGTCCCCGGGCCACTCGGTCATGGCGTCGCGGCCCGAGTGCAGCAGGTCCCACAGGCCGTCGGGGTCCGACACCCCGCCGGGGAAGCGGCAGCCCATGGCGACGATCGCGACGGGCTCCCGGCCGCGGGCCTCGGCCTCGCTCAGCCGCTGCCGCGTCTGCGCCAGGTCGGCCGTGACCTTCCGCAGGTAGCCGAGGATCTTCTCCTCATCGCTCATGTGCAGTTCACCCGTTCCCCGGTCCGGTGTCGGTGTGCCCGTCGTCGTGCGGCGGGCTCAGGAGATGCCAAGGTCGTTCTCGATGAAGGCGAAGATCTCGTCCGCGCCGGCGGAGTTGATCCGTTCGCTGACGTCGCCGGTGGCGGTACCGGCGTCAGTGGCGGCGGGCGTACCGCCGTCCGTGCCGTCCCAGCGGGCCAGCAGCGACCGCAGCCGGGCGCCGATCCGCTCCCGCCTGCCGTCGTCGTCCGGCAGGTCCGCCAACGCCGTCTCCAGGCGGTCGAGTTCACCGAGGACCCGGGCGGCGCCGTCGGTGCCCTCGGTGAGCCTGCCGCGCAGATATCCGGCCAGGGCCGTGGCGTTGGGCTGGTCGAACAGGAGCGTGGCGGGCAGTGCGAGGCCGGTGACGGCGCCGAGCCGGTTGCGCAGCTCTACGGCGGTGAGGGAGTCGAAGCCGAGGGCGTTGAAGGCCCGGCCGGCGCCGATGTTGTCGGTCGTGGCGTGGCCGAGGACCCCGGCGACCTGGGTGCGGACCAGGGTGAGCAGGGTGCGCTCCTGCTCGGCCGCCGGCTGCCCGGCGAGCCGGGCGCGCAGCGCGTCCGCGCCGTCGTCGCCGCCGTCCGCCGTCCGCGTGGCGGCCAGTGCGCGGACCTCGGGCAGGTCGGACAGCAGGGCGCTCGGCCGGGTGGCGGCGAAGCCCGCGGCGAACCGGGCCCAGTCGACGTCGGCGACGGCGACGGCGGCGTCGCGGCGGGCCAGGGCGCGGCCGATGGCGTGCGGGGCCCGCCCGGGGTCGAGCGGGGTCATGCCGCCGCGCCGCATCCGCTGCTCGGTGTCGGCGGACTGCGCGGCCATGCCGCCTCCGGCCCACGGGCCCCAGCCCAGCGACACGGCGGGCAGTCCGGCGGCCCGGCGCCGCTCGGCCAGGGCGTCCAGGTAGGCGTTGGCGGCCGCGTAGTTGGCCTGGCCGATGGTGCCGAGGGTGCCGGTCACGGAGGAGTAGAGGACGAAGGCGGTCAGCTCGCGGTCGCGGGTCAGCTCGTCCAGGTTGCGGGCGGCGGCCGGTTTGGGCCGCAGCACGGTCTCCAGGCTGTCCGGGGTCATCGTGTCGACGAGCCGGTCGTCGAGCACGCCCGCGGTGTGCACCACGGCGTCCACCGGGTGCTCGGCGAGCAGCGCGGCGAGGGCGTCGCGGTCGGCGACGTCGCAGGCGGCGATCACCAGGTCGGTGCCGGTGCCGTCGAGCGCCGCCTTCAGCGCGGCCGCGCCGTCCGATCCGGCGCCGGACCGGCTGACCGCCAGCACCCGCTCGACGCCCTGCTGCGCCAGCCAGGCGGCGGTGCGGATCCCGAGGGCGCCGGTGGCGCCGGTCAGCAGGACGGTGCCGTGCCAGTCGGTGACGGGGGTGACGGAGTCGGCGGGGACGCGTTCCAGGCGCCGCAGGAAGGTCCCGGAGCCGCGTACGGCGACCTGGTCCTCGCCGTCGCGGGCCGTGAGGACCGCGCAGAGGCGGCGGGCGACGTCCTCGGCGACCGGCGCGCCGGTGCCGGCGGGCAGGTCGACGAGGCCGCCCCAGCCGACCGGGTACTCCAGGGCCGCGGTGCGGCCGAAGCCCCAGACGGCGGCCTGTTCGGGTGACTCGGGTGCCTCCTGGGCGTGGACGCCGACGGCGCCCGCCGTCAGGCACCACAGGGGTGCCGGGGAGCCGGCGGTGTCGAGCGCCTGGGTGAGGGCGAGGGTGGCGGCGAGGCCGCTCGGGGTGGCCGGACGGCCGGGCAGCGGCCGTACGTCGGCGGCGAGCAGCGACAGGACGCCGGTCACCGCGGTCCCGTCGATGTCCTTCAACCGCTCTGCGAGCACGGTCCGTTCGGCGGTGGTGCAGTCCACCGGCAGCAGTACCGTCTCGGCGCCGTGGGCGCGCAGGGCGGCGGCGACGGAGGCGGCCCAGGGGCCGTCGGCCAGGGTGTCGGGCACCGGCAGCAGCCAGGTGCCGGTGAGGGCGGCGGCGGATGCGTCGGCGGTGGGTTTCCACACCACCCGGTGCTCGCGGCCCGCCTCCTCGGCGGCCTGCCGGCCCTCGCGGCGCCAGGACGCCAGCGCGGGCAGTACGGCGTCCAGGGAGGCGGCCGGGTCGAGGCCGAGGCGGGCGGCCAGGTCCTGCGGGTCGCCCTGCTCGACCAGCTCCCAGAAGCCGTCGTCGTCGCTCGCGGCCGCCTTGGCGGAGGACTCCAGCCAGTAGCGCTCGCGCTGGAAGGCGTACGTCGGCAGGTCGGCGGTGCGGCGGGCGGCGGGGTCGGTCAGCCGGGCCGGGTCGGCCCCGGCGCCGCACGCGTACAGGAGGCCCGCCGCGAGCAGGGCGGTGCGGCGGTCGTCGCCGTCGCGGCGCAGCAGCGGCAGCGCGGTGAGGGCGGCGGGGTCGGCGGCGCTGTCGGCGACCATGGTGGTGAGGGTGGCGTCGGGGCCGAGTTCGACGTACGTGGTGACGCCGGACTCCTCCAGGGCGCGCACTCCGTCGCGGAAGCGGACGGCCTCGCGGACGTGCCGGGTCCAGTAGGCGGCGGTGCGCAGGTCGTCGCCCTCGGCGAACCGTCCGGTGACGTTGGAGACGACCGGGGTGACCGGCTCGGCGTAGGTGACGGACGCGGCGATCTGTCCGAACGCGTCGAGCATGGCGTCCATGCGGGGCGAGTGGAAGGCGTGGCTGACGGCGAGGCGCCGGGTGCGGCGGCCGCGGGCGGTGAACTCGGCGGCGACGCGCTCCACTTCGGTCTCGTCGCCGGAGACGACGACGGAGGCGGGGCCGTTGACGGCGGCGATGCCGACGCGGCCGGTGGGCCCGTCGCCGGCCAGCAGGGGCAGTACCTCGTCCTCCGTCGCCTCGACGGCGGTCATCGCGCCGCCCTCGGGCAGCGCCTGCATCAGCCGGCCGCGTGCCGCGACGAGGGCGCAGGCGTCCTCGAGGGTGAGGATGCCCGCGGCGTGGGCGGCGGTGAGTTCGCCGACGGAGTGTCCGGCGAGGGCGTCGGGGCGGGCGCCCCAGGAGTGGACGAGGGCGTGGGCGGCGGTGCCCACGGCGAACAGGGCGGCCTGGGTGTAGGCGGTGCGGCCGAGGAGTTCGGCTTCGGGGGTGCCGTCGGTGCTGAGGACGACCTCCCGCAGCGGGGGGCCGTCGAGGTGCCGGCCGAGGTGCTTGTCGAGTTCGGCGCAGACCCGGTCGAACGTCTCGGCGTACACCGGGTACGTCTCGTACAGTCCGCGGCCCATGCCGGGGCGCTGGGCGCCCTGGCCGGAGAACAGGAACGCCGTCCTGCCGCCGGTGCCGGTGACCGCGGTGACCGTGCCCGCGGTGACCGTGCCGGGGGCGGCCGGGCCGCCCTGGCCGAGGGTGTCGAGTGCGGCGAGCAGTTCGGTGGTGTGGGCGGCGACGGTGGCGGCGCGGTGGTCGAGGGCGTGGCGGGCCTCGGTGAGGGTGCGGGCGAGGTCGCGCGGGTCGGTGGCGGGGTGGGCGAGGAGGTGGGCGCGGAGGCGGGCGGCCTGGGCGCGGAGGGCGTCGGGGGTGTGGCCGGAGAGGGTGAACAGGCGGGGTTCGGCGGCCGGTTCGGGCCTCGGGAGCACGGCCTTCCCGGCATCCCCGGCGTTCTCGGCGTTCCCGGTGTCCTCGGCGGGGGGCTCCTCCAGGATGACGTGGGCGTTGCTGCCGCTGATGCCGAAGGAGGACACGCCGGCGCGGCGCGGCCGGGCGGGGTCGGCGGGCCAGGGGCGGGGCTCGGTGAGGAGTTCGACGGCGCCGCCGGTCCAGTCGACGTGCCGGGAGGGCTCGGTGACGTGGAGGGTGCGGGGCAGTTCGCCGTGCCGCATCGCCATGATCATCTTGATGACTCCGGCGGCGCCGGCCGCGGCCTGGGTGTGGCCGAAGTTGGACTTGGCGGAGCCGAGCAGCAGCGGCCGGCCTTCGGGGCGCTCCCTGCCGTAGGTGGCGAACAGGGCGCGGGCCTCGATGGGGTCGCCGAGGGAGGTGCCGGTGCCGTGCGCCTCGACGGCGTCGACGTCGGCCGGGGAGAGGCCGCCGGAGCCGAGGGCCTGGCGGATGACGCGTTCCTGGGAGGGGCCGTTGGGCGCGGTGAGGCCGTTGGAGGCGCCGTCCTGGTTGGTCGCGGAGCCGCGGACCACCGCCAGCACGGGGTGGCCGTGGCGGCGGGCGTCGGAGAGGCGCTCCAGGAGCAGCACGCCGACGCCCTCGGAGAAGCTGGTGCCGTCGGCGTCGTCGGAGAACGCCTTGCAGCGGCCGTCGGCGGCGAGGCCGTTCTGGGCGGTGAACTCGGTGTAGGTGCCGGGCGTCGCCATCACGGTGACGCCTCCGGCGAGCGCCATGCCGCACTCGCCGGTGCGCAGGGCGTGCGCGGCGAGGTGCAGGGCGACGAGGGCGGAGGAGCAGGCGGTGTCGACGGTCATCGTGGGGCCTTCGAGACCGAAGGTGTAGGCGACGCGGCCGGAGATGACGCTGCCGGAGACGCCGAGCCCGATGTAGCCCTCCATGCCCTCGGGGATGTCGGCGAGGCCGGAGGCGTAGCCGGAGCCCATGGCGCCGACGTAGACGCCGGTGCGGCTGCCGCGCAGCGACAGCGGGTCGATCCCGGCCCGTTCGAAGACCTCCCACGACGATTCGAGGAGCAGCCGCTGCTGGGGGTCCATGGCGAGGGCCTCGCGCGGGGAGATCCCGAACAGGGCGGCGTCGAAGTGGGTGGCGCCGTAGAGGAATCCGGCCTGGAGGCCGGGGAGCCGGTCGAGGTCCCAGCCGCGGTCGGTGGGGAACGCGGAGATGGCGTCGCCGCCCTCGGCGACGAACCGCCACAGGTCCTCGGGGGAGCTGACGCCGCCGGGGTACTGGCAGGCCATGCCGATGACGACGACGGGGTCGTCGTCGGTGGCCGCGACCACGGCGGTTTCCGACCGGACCGCGCTGCCGCCGAGTTCCTCGCGCAGATGGCGGGCGAGGGCGGCGGGGCGGGGGTGGTCGAAGACGAGGGTGGCGGGCAGCCGGAGGCCCGTCTCGGCGCCCAGACGGTTGCGCAGTTCGACGGAGGTCAGCGAGTCGAAGCCGAGGTCGCGGAAGGACTGGTCGGCGCCGACCGCTCCGGCGGAGCCGTGGCCGAGGGCGGTGGCCGCGTGGCGGCGCACCAGGTCGAGCAGCAGGCGCTCCTGCTCGGCGGGTTCGAGTCCGGTCAGTCTGGCGGCGAGGCGCGGGGCGTCCCCGGCGTCCGCCGCGACGGTGCGGCGGGCGGGGACGCGGACCAGGCCGCGCAGCAGGACGGGGAGCCGTCCGGCGCCGGCCGCGCCGCGCAGGGCGGCGGTGTCGAGCCGGAGCGGGGCGAGCAGCGGCTCGTCGGTGGCGAGGGCCGCGTCGAGGAGGGCGAGGCCCTGTTCGGCGGTGAGGGCGGGCAGTCCGGAGGCGGCGATGCGCTGGACGTCGTCGGCGCCGAGTCCGCCGCTCATGCCGCCGTCGCCCTCCCACAGGGTCCAGGCGAGGGAGGTCGCGGGCAGTCCGTGTGCCCGGCGGTGCTGGGCGAGGGCGTCGAGGACGGTGTTGGCGGCGGCGTAGTTGGCCTGTCCGGCGCCGCCGAGGAGTCCGGAGGCGGAGGAGAACAGCACGAACGCCGTCAGACCGGCGTCCCGGGTGGCGTGGTGCAGGGCGAGCGCGGAGGCCGCCTTGGCGCGCAGCACGGCGGTCAGGCGTTCGGGGGTGAGGGAGGCGAACACGCCGTCGTCGAGGAGTCCGGCGGTGTGGACGACGCCGCGCAGCGGGCGGTCGGTGGGGATGCCGGCGAGCAGCGCGGCGAGCGCCTCGGGGTCGGCGGTGTCGCAGGCCGCCACGGTCGCTTCGGCGCCGAGCGCGCCGAGTTCGGCGACGAGTGCGTCGGCGCCGGGGGCGGCGGGGCCCCGCCGGGAGGCGAGGACGAGGCCGCGTACGCCGTGCCGGGTGACGAGGTGGCGGGCGACCAGGGCGCCGAGGAATCCGGTGCCGCCGGTGATCAGGACGGTGCCCTCGGGGTCCCAGGGGCTGTCCCCGGCGGGGGGCGGGTTGAGGCGGGTCAACCTCGGTATGAGCAACCGGCCTTCACGGAGCGCGAGTTGCGTCTCACCGGTGGCGAGGGCGGCGGCCAGGACCGGAGCGGTGAGGGGCTCGGTGCCGGTGTCGAGGAGGACCAGGCGGCCGGGGTTCTCGGTCTGCGCGGAGCGGACCAGGCCCCAGGCAGCGGCGGCGGCCGGGTCGGGTACGTCCTCCCCGTCCCGTACGGCGACGGCGCCCGCGGTGAGGACGACGAGCGGGGCGTCGGCGGCGAGCCAGGTCCGGACCGTCTCCAGGACGTGCACGGCGACCGTGTCGAGCTCTCCGGCGGGCACGGGCAGCAGTACGGCGTCGACCGCCTCGCCCTCGGGCAGCTCGCCCGGCCCGGCCACCCGGGGCCAGGCGGTGTCGAGACGGGCGTCGGGATCGGGGCGGCCGTCGATGCCGGGGCGGCCGTCGGTGTCCCCGGCGACGTACCACCGGCCCGCCGCGGAAGTCCCCCCGCTCTCCACGGGGTTCCACGTCACCCGGTGCAGTGCCCCGGCGCCCTGCGGTACGGCTCCCCGCAGGGCGTCCGGGGAGACGGGGCGGGAGACGAGCGTGCCGACGCTCGCCACCGGGCGGCCCTCAAAGTCGGCGAGGGACAGGGTGACCCCGCTCGCCCCGGACGGCTCGATCCGTACCCGCAGCCGGGCGGCGCCGACGGCGTGCAGCCGGACCCCGCTCCACGAGAACGGCAGCCCGACCCCGGTACCCGGGCCGCTCCCGCCGCCCTCCGCCGGACCGGCGAGCTGGGCGTGCAGGGCCGCGTCGAGCAGCGCGGGGTGGAGGCCGTAGCGTGCCGCCTCCTTGTGCTGGTCCTCGGGCAGGGCGACCTCGGCGTACCAGGCGCCGCCCGCCCGCCAGGCGGCCTTCAGGCCCTGGAAGACGGGGCCGTACTGGTAGCCGGTGGCGGCGAGGGCGTCGTAGAAGCCGTCGAGCGGGACGGCGGTGGCGCCGGGCGGCGGCCAGGCGGCCAGGTCGGAGGACGGTTCCCCCGGCGCGCCGTCGGCGAGGACGGCGGAGGCGTGCCGCGTCCACTCACCGTCGATGCCCGCGGTGCCGCCGGTGCCGTCGGAGGTCTCGGGGCGGCCGTGCACGGTCAGGGTGCGGCGGCCCGTGGAGTCCGGGGCGCCGACGACCAGTTGCAGCTGGACCGCGCCCTTCTCCGGCAGGACGAGCGGCGCTTCCAGGGTGAGTTCCTCCAGCAGGTCGCAGCCCGCCGTGTCGCCCGCGTGCAGGGCGAGTTCGGCGAACGCGGTGCCGGGCAGCAGGATCGCGCCGGAGACGGTGTGGTCGGCGAGCCAGGGCTGGGTGCGGGTGGAGAGGAGCCCGGTGAGCAGCACCCGGTCCTCGTCGGCGACCCGGACGACGGCGCTCAGCAGGGGGTGTCCGGTGCTGCCGAGCCCGGCGGCGGTGAGGTCACCGGCGGCGCGGGCGCTCATCCGCAGCCAGTAGGTGCCGCGCTGGAAGGCGTACGTGGGCAGCTCGACGCGTGTCTGTCCGGCGGGGGCCGGGCCGGTGAGCCGCTGCCAGTCGACGGGGGCGCCGTGGGCGAAGAGACCGGCGACGGCGGTGAGCAGCGTCCGCGCCTCGGGCCGGTCCTTGCGCAGGGCTGCGAGGCAGACCCGCTCGGTGGTGTCGTCGGGCAGACAGGTGCGGGCCAGCGCGGTGAGCGTGGTGTCGGGGCCGATCTCCAGGAAGCGGCTGACGCCGTGCCCGGCGAGCCAGGAGACGCCGTCGGCGAAGCGGACGGGCTGCCGCAGATGGCGGACCCAGTAGTCGGGGGAGCGCAGTTCGGCGGGGGTGGCGGGGCGGCCGGTGAGGTTGGAGACGACGGTGAGGCGCGGCTCGTGCCAGGTGACGGACTCGGCGACGGCGCGGAACGCGTCGAGCGCGGCGTCCATCCGGGCGCTGTGGAACGCGTGGCTGACGTCGAGGCGCCTGGTGCGCCGTCCGCGGGCGCGCAGCTGCTCGGCGACCTCTTCCACGGCGGTCTCGTCGCCCGAGAGCACGGTGGAGGCGGGGCCGTTGACGGCGGCGATGCCGACGGCGGGGCCGCGGCCCTCCAGGAGGGGCAGCACCTCGTCCTCGGTGGCCTCCACGGAGATCATGGCGCCGCCGGCCGGCAGTGCCTGCATGATCCGGCCGCGGGCCGCGACCAGCCGGCAGGCGTCCTTCAGCGACCACACCCCGGCGACGTGTGCGGCGGACAGCTCGCCCAGCGAATGCCCCACCAGATAGCGGGGCTTGACGCCCCACGACTCCAGCAGGCGGTACAGGGCGACCTCTACGGCGAAGAGGGCGGGCTGGGTGAGGTCGGTGCGGTCGAGGGCGCCCGGGTCGGCCGCCTTGAACACCAGGTCCTTGAGAGAGCGGCCCAGTTCGGTGTCGAGGTGGGTGCCGATCTCGTCGAAGGCGGCGGCGAACGCGGGGAAGGTCTCGTACAGCTCCCTTCCCATGCCGGGGCGTTGGGCGCCCTGGCCGGAGAACAGGAAGGCGGTGGCGCCGCGCAGGGCCCGGCCGGTGACGACGTCCGGTACGGACGCTCCGTCCTCGGCCTCCGCGAGTCCGCTCAGCGCGGCCGTGCGGTCCTCGGCGAGGACGACCGCGCGGTGCTCGAACAGCTGGCGGGTGGTGAGGAGGGCGCGGGCCACGGCGGCGGGGTCGGCCGCCGCGGCGCCGGGGTCGGCGGCGAGCCGGGCGGCCTGGCCGCGCAGGGCGGCGGCGCTGCGGGCGGAGACGATCCAGGGGACTGTCCCGGGGGCGGTCGCCGGTGCGGCGGCGGGTGCCTCCTCCGGCGCCTCCGGAGCCGTGCCGACCGGCTCTTCGGCGGGCGCCGACTCCAGGATCGTATGGGCGTTGGTGCCGCTGATGCCGAACGACGAGACGGCGGCCCGGCGGGGGCGGTCGCCCGTCGCGGGCCACTCGGCGGGCTCGGTGAGCAGCCGGACGTGGCCCGCCGACCAGTCGACGTGGGTGGACGGTTCGCTGACGTGCAGGGTGCGGGGCAGCCGGCCGTGCCGCAGCGCCATGACCGTCTTGATGACGCTGGCGACACCGGCCGCCGCCTGGGTGTGGCCGAGGTTGGACTTCAGGGAGCCGAGCAGCAGCGGGTTGTCGGCGGTGTGGGCCTGGCCGTAGGTGGCGAGGAGGGCCTGGGCCTCGATGGGGTCGCCGAGGGAGGTGCCGGTGCCGTGGGCGTCGACGGCGTCGACGTCGGCGGCGGTGAGCCCGGCGCTCGCGAGGGCCTGTTCGATGACGCGCTGCTGGGCGGGGCCGTTGGGCGCGGTGAGGCCGTTGGAGGCGCCGTCGGAGTTGACGGCGGAGCCGCGTACGACGGCGAGGACGGGGTGGCCGTTGCGCCGGGCGTCGGAGAGCCGCTCGACGAGCAGCATGCCGACGCCCTCGGACCAGCCGGTGCCGTCGGCGTCGTCGGAGAACGCCTTGCAGCGGCCGTCGGGGGCGAGGCCGCGCTGCCGGCTGAACTCGAAGAGCAGCCCGGGGGTGGCCATGACGGCGACGCCGCCCGCCATCGCGAGGTCGCACTCGCCGGACCTCAGGGCCTGTACGGCCCAGTGCAGGGCGACGAGGCTGGAGGAGCAGGCGGTGTCGACGGTGACGGTGGGGCCTTCGAGGCCGAGGACGTAGGAGATGCGGCCGGAGGCGACGGAGGTGGCGTTGCCCGCGAGCATCAGCCCGTGCACGTCCTCGGGCACCTCGACCGGTCCCTGGCCGTAGCCGGAGCCGGCGGCGCCGACGAAGACGCCGGTGGCGCTGCCGCGCAGTGCGGCGGGCGGGATGCCGGCCCGCTCCAGCAGCTCCCAGGACGCCTCCAGGAGCAGCCGCTGCTGGGGGTCGGTGGCGAGGGCCTCGCGGGGGCTCATCCCGAAGAAGGCGGCGTCGAAGGCGGCGGCCTCGCGCAGATAGCCGCCCTCGCGGGTGGAGAAGGTGCCGGGCTTGTCCGGGTCGGGGTCGAAGCGGTCCTCGATGTCCCAGCCGCGGTCGTCGGGCAGCGGTCCGATGGCGTCGCCGCCCTCGTCGACGAGGCGCCACAGGTCTTCGGGGGTGCCGACCGAGCCGGGGAAGCGGCAGCTCATCGCGACGACGGCGATGGGTTCGCGCTGCCGGTCCTCGACGTCCTGGAGCTGGCGGCGGGTCTGCCGCAGCTCCGCCGTCACCCGCTTGAGGTATTCGACGTACTTGCTGTCGTTGCCGGCGTCAGCCACGTGTGTCACTTCCTTGACCCGGGCCGGGCAGCGTGCCCAGCTCCCTGTCGATGAGGTCGAACAGCTCGTCGGCGGTCTCCACCGCGTCCAGTTCTCCGTCGTCGCCCTCGGCGGCGGCCTCGGCCGCCGCGGTGACGGTGACCTGCTCGCCCGACCAGCGGGTCAGCAGGTCCCGCAGCCGTTCGGTGACGCGGGCGTGGTCGTCGGCGTCGACGCCGGTGGTGAGGTCCGTGCCGCCGAGGGCGGCGTCCAGCCGGTCCAGCTCGGCCAGCAGGGCCTGGGCGCCGCCGGGGGCGTCGGGCAGGTCGAGGCCGGTGAGCAGATGGCGGACCAGGGCGGTGGGCGTCGGGTAGTCGAAGACGAGGGTCGCCGGGAGCCGCAGTGCGGTGACGGCGCCGAGACGGTTGCGGAGTTCGACCGCGGTGAGCGAGTCGAAGCCGAGTTCCTTGAAGGTCTGGTCGGGCTCGACGAGGTCGGCGGAGGCGTGGCCGAGGACGGCCGCGGCCTGTTCGGCGACCGCGTCGAGCAGCAGCAGTTCGCGGTCGGCGGCGGCCAGCGGGGCCAGCCGCTCGGCGAGGGTCTGCATCGCGCCGGCGCCGCCGGTGGCGGTGGTGGTGGTCTCGGCGCGGCGGCGGGCGGGGGCCTTGACCATGCCGCGCAGCAGCGGCGGCAGGACGTCGGCGTGCTCGCGCAGGGCGGTGTGGTCGAGGTCCATGGGCAGCAGTACGGCGCGGTCGGTGGCCGGGCCCGTGTCGAGCAGCCGCATGCCGAGGGCGGCGTCGAGCGGGACCATGCCGGTCCTGGCGTGCCGGTCGCGGTCGGCCTGGCCGAGTTCGCCGGTCATGCCCGCCTCGGGCAGCCAGGTGCCCCAGGCGAGCGTGGTGGCGGGCAGGCCGAGGTCGCGGCGGTGGTGGGCGAAGGCGTCCAGGAAGGCGTTGGCGGCCGAGTAGTTGGCCTGTCCGGCGCCGCCGAAGGTGCCGGCGACGGAGGAGAACACCACGAACCGGGCGAGGTCCAGGTCGCGGGTCAGCTCGTGCAGGGCGGTCACGGCGTCGGCCTTGGGCCGCAGGGAGGCGTCGACGCGTTCGGGGGTCATGGAGGAGATCACGCCGTCCGCGAGGACACCCGCCGTGTGGATGACGGCGGTCAGCGGATGCGCGTCGGGTACGGCGGCGAGCAGCGCGGCGAGCGCGTCCCGGTCGGCGACGTCGCAGGCGGCGACGGTGACCTCGGCGCCCAGCCCGGTCAGCTCCGCCTGGAGTTCGGCGGCGCCGGGCGCGTCCGGTCCCTTGCGGCCCGCGAGCACCAGGTGGCGTACGCCGTGCTCGGCGACCAGGTGGCGGGCGGTGATGCGGCCGAGGCCGCCGGTGCCGCCGGTGATCAGGACGGTGCCGTCGGGGTCGACGGCGACCGGCATCGTGAGGACGACCTTGCCGATGTGGCGGGCCTGGCTGAGGTGGCGGAACGCGTCGGGCGCGCGCCGCACGTCGAACACGGTCAGCGGCAGCGGCGGCAGCGCGCCCGCCTCGAACAGGGCGAGCAGCTCGCGCAGGATCGCGCCGATGCGGTCGGGGCCGGCCTCGACGAGGTCGAACGCCTGGTAGGCGACGCCCGGGTGGTCGGCGGCGACCTGTGCGGGGTCGCGGACGTCGGTCTTGCCCATCTCCAGGAAGCGTCCGCCGCGCGGCAGCAGCCGCAGCGAGGCGTCCACGAACTCCCGGGCCAGCGAGTCGAGTACGACGTCCACGCCGCGTCCGCCGGTGGCCTCCAGGAACAGTTTCCCGAAGCCGAGGTCGCGGGACGAGGCGAGGTGGGCGTCGTCGAGGCCCGCCGCGCGCAGCGCGTCCCACTTGCCGGGGCTCGCGGTGCCGTAGACCTCGGCGCCGAGGTGGCGGGCGAGGTGCAGGGCGGCGGTGCCGACCCCGCCGGCGGCGGCGTGCACCAGCACGGACTGGCCGGGGTGCAGCCCGCCGAGGTCGACGAGGCCGTAGTAGGCGGTGAGGTAGGCGATGGGCACGGTGGCGGCCTGGGCGAAGCTCCAGCCGCGCGGGATGCGGACGACCATCCGCTCGTCGGCGACGGCGAGCGGGCCGAACGCCCCGGCGAACATGCCCGTCACCCGGTCACCGGGCGTGAACTCACACACCTCGGATCCGACTTCGGTGATGACGCCGGCGCCTTCGAGGCCGATCGCGGTGGCGTCGCCCGGGTACATGCCGAGCGCGGTGAGCACGTCGCGGAAGTTGACGCCCGCGGCGCGCATCGAGATACGGACCTCGCGGGGCGCGAGCGGCGCGGTGGCGTCGGGGCACTCGGCCAGCCGCAGGCTCTCCAGCGTGCCGCGCTCCTCGACCCCGAGCCGCCAGGCCGCCGTCCCCGCGGGTTCGGCGAGTGCCCGCCGCGGGTCGAGCGGCACGATCCGCGGGGCGGTCACCGCGCCTTCCCTGACGGCGAGTTCGAGACTGCCGGTGGCGAGCGCGGCGGGCAGTACGGCGGCGGAGGCCGGGTCGGTGTCGAGGTCGGCGAGGAGGAACCGGCCGGGGTTCTCGGAGCGGGCCGCGCGGACCAGGCCCCAGACGGTGGCCTGCGCCGGGTCGGCGGGACGGACCGAGACCCGCATGGCGTCCCGGGTGACGACGGCCAGCCGGGCGTGCGCGAAGAGAGGCTCGTCGAGCCATTCCTGGACGAGGGCCAGGGTGGTGTGGGCGGTGCGGCGGGCCGCCTCCGCCAGGTCGGCTCCGGCCTCCGTGACCGGCAGGGCCAGGAGCACGGTCTCCGGGATCCCGGCCCCGGAGGCGGCGAGGGCGGCCAGGTCGGCGTGCACCGTCGCCTTCACACCCGCGCGCTCCCACTGGGCCGCCAGCCGGTCGGCCTCGGCACCGCCGATCAGGCACACGTCCTGGGCGGCGGCCCTGGACGTGTCCACCGTGACCGGCGTCCAGTCCAGCTCGTACAGGCCCTCCTGGCGGGCGGCGCCGATCGTCGATCCGGCGACGTCGCCGGTGAGTTCGCGGAAGGTGAGCGAGCCGACGGTGGCGACGGTCCGGCCGGACGGGTCGGCTAGCGCCAGGCTCACCGACTCCTCGCCCTCCTGGACCATCCGCACCCGCAGGGTGTCGGCGCCGGACGCGGTGAGGTGGACGCCGTTCCAGGAGAACGGCAGCCGTCCCGCGTCCTTCATCGGCACGAACATCACCGCGTGCAGGGCGGCGTCCAGCAGCGCGGGGTGCAGGTCGAAGGCACCGGCGGCCGGGTCGGCGTCCTCGGGCAGCGCGACCTCGGCGAACACCTCCTCGCCTCGCGTCCACACCGACTTCAGGCCCTGGAAGAGCGGTCCGTAGAGGTGGCCGCGCTCGGCGAAACGGTCGTAGAAGCCGTCGAGCGGCACCTCGGCGGCGCCGTCCGGGGGCCAGACGGCGAAGTCGTAGGACTCCTGCGGCGCCTCGCCACCGCTGGTGAGCAGACCGGACGCGTGCAGGACCCACGGCCGGCTGTCGGCGTCGCTGTCGTCGGCGGGCTCGGGACGGGCGTGCACGGAGAGCGGGCGGGCGCCGGTCGCGTCGGGCTCCGCCACGTGCAACTGGAGCTGTACGGCGCCGTGTCCGGGCAGCGGGAGCGGGCTGAGGATGGTCAGCTCCTCCACCCGGTCGCAGCCGACCTGGTCGGCGACGTGCAGGGCCAGGTCGAGGAAGCCGGTGGCCGGGAAGAGGGCGGTGCTGGTGAGCGCGTGGTCGGCGAGCCAGGCCTGGCCGCGCAGCGAGAGGCGGCCGGTGAAGAGCCGCTGGTCGGTCCCGGCGGGCGCGATCTCGGCACCGAGCAGCGGGTGCGCGGCGCTGCCGAGCCCGGCCGAGCCGACGTCGCCGAGCAGCCGGGGCGGCCGGGGCCAGAAGCGCTGCCGCTGGAAGGGGTACGTCGGCAGCTCGGTGGTGCGGGCCCCGGTGCCGTCGAAGAGGCGGGCCCAGTCGATGTCGACGCCCTTCACGAACGCCTGGGCGAGTCCGCCGAGCAGGGCCTCGGGCTCGGGGCGGTCCTTGCGGAGGACGGGGACGAGCGTCGCGTTCTCGCCGTCGGCCACCACGGAGGCGGCGAGGGCGGTGAGGGTGCCGTCGGGGCCGAGCTCCAGGAAGCGGCGGACACCGCGCTCCTCCAGCGCCCGGATCCCGTCGGCGAACCGGACGGCCTCGCGGACGTGGCGGACCCAGTACTCGGGGGACTCCAGTTCCCCTGCGGCGGCGACCTGTCCGGAGACGTTGGAGACGACCGCCATACGGGGCCTGCCGTAAGTGATGCTCTCGGCGACGGTGCGGAAGTCGGCGAGCATCGGTTCCATGAGCGGGGAGTGGAAGGCGTGCGAGACGCGGAGGCGGGTGGTGCGGCGCCCGAGGGCGGCGATCTCCGCCGCAACCGCCTCCGCGGCGGCCTCGGTACCGGAGACGACCACGGCGCGCGGACCGTTGACCGCCGCGACCGACACGTCGTCCGTGAGGAGAGGCTTCACCTCGTCCTCGGTGGCCTCCAGGGCGAACATCGCTCCGCCGGACGGGAGTTCCTGCATCAGACGGCCACGGGCGGAGACGAGACGGCAGGCGTCGTCCAGGGACAACACCCCGGCCACGTGCGCGGCGGCCAGCTCGCCCACCGAGTGCCCGACGAGGAAGTCCGGCCGCACACCCCACGACTCGACGAGCCGGAACAGCGCGACCTCGATCGCGAACAGCGCGGGCTGCGTCCACCCGGTCCGGTTCAGCTCCTCGGCGTCCGTGCCGAAGACGACCGACTTCAGGTCTCCGTCCAGGCGGGCGCAGACCTCGTCGAAGGCGTCCGCGAACACCGGATACGCCTCGTACAACTCCCGCCCCATACCCAGCCGCTGCGAACCCTGCCCCGAGAAGAGGAACGCCAGCCTGCCCTCGCCCCGGGCGGAGCCGGTGGGGACGGTGGCGGGGTCCGGCCGGTCGTCGGCCAGGGCACGCAGGCCCTGTACGAGGGTGTCGTGGTCGTCGGCGAGGACGACCGCGCGGTGCTCGAAGACGGCGCGGTGCGCGGCGAGGGAGAGGGCCAGGTCGGCGGGGTTGCGGTCGTCCTGCGGCTGCCGGTCGAGGTGGGCGAGCAGGGCGGTCGCCTGTGCGGCGAGGGCGGCCCGGCTGCGGGCGGTGACCACGTAGGGCAGCGGGCCCGTGGGAAGGGCGGGTGCGTCCATGGGTTCGCCGGTCGCTCCGGCGGGTTCCTCCGCCGCCTCGACGATGATGTGCGCGTTGGTGCCGCTGATGCCGAAGGACGAGATGCCGGCGCGGCGGAGGTGGTCGCCGCCGGCGGGCCAGTCGACGGCGTCGGTGAGCAGCCGTACCTCGCCCGCCTCCCAGTCGACGTGGGTGGAGGGCCGGTCGACGTGCAGGGTCCTGGGCAGGATCCCGTTGCGCAGCGCCAGGACCATCTTGATCACGCCCGCGACACCCGCACCGGCCTGGGTGTGGCCGATGTTGGACTTCACGGAGCCGAGCCACAGCGGCCGGTCGGCGGGGCGCTCCCGGCCGTAGGTCGCGAGGACCGCCTGTGCCTCGATCGGGTCGCCGAGCGTCGTACCGGTGCCGTGTGCCTCGACGGCGTCCACGTCCCGCGCGGAGAGCCCGGCGTCGGCCAGCGCGGCGCGGATGACGCGCTGCTGTGCGGGTCCGCTGGGGGCGCTGAGGCCGTTGGAGGCACCGTCCTGGTTGACGGCCGAGCCGCGGACCACGGCCAGCACCGGGTGCCCGTTGCGGCGGGCGTCGGAGAGCCGCTCGACGAGCAGGATGCCGCCGCCCTCCGAGAAGCCGGTGCCGTCGGCCGCGTCGGCGAACGCCTTGCAGCGGCCGTCGCCCGACAGGCCGCCCTGGCGGCTGAAGTCGACGAACAGGCCGGGCGAGGCCATGACGGTCACGCCGCCGGCCAGCGCCAGGTCGCACTCGCCCGAGCGCAGCGACCGTACCGCCAGGTGCAGTGCCACGAGGGACGCCGAGCAGGCCGTGTCGACCGTGACCGCCGGGCCCTCCAGGCCGAAGGTGTAGGAGAGGCGGCCGGAGACGACGCTGGCGGCGTTGCCGGTGAGCATGTAGCCCTCGAAGTCCTCGCCGGAGGCGGCCAGCATGCCGGTGTAGTCCTGGCCGTTGGTGCCCGCGAACACGCCGGTGCGGCTGCCCTTCAGGGTCTTCGGGTCGATACCGGCCCGCTCGAACGCCTCCCAGGACATCTCCAGCAGCAGCCGCTGCTGCGGGTCCATGGCGACGGCCTCGCGCGGTGAGATGTTGAAGAACGCCGGGTCGAAGGCGCTGGCATCACCGATGAAGCCGCCGGTGCGGGTGGAGACGCGGCCGGATCGGCCGGGTCCGGGGTCGTGGAGCGCGTCGAGGTCCCAGCCGCGGTCCTCGGGGAACGGGACGAGTCCTTCGGCGCCGTCGAGCAGCATGGTCCACAGCTGTTCGGGGGTCCGGACCTCGCCGGGGAAGCGGCAGCCCATGGCGACGACGGCGATCGGCTCGTCGTCGCGCGGCGCGGCGACGGGCACGGGCGTCCCGGCGGCCGGCTGCGGTACCCCCGCGAGCTCGGTGAGCAGGTGGGCGGCGAGGGCGTCGCAGGTCGGGTGGTCGAAGACCAGGGTGGCGGGCAGTCTGAGGCCGGTGACGCGGTTCATGCCGTTGCGCAGTTCGACGGCGCTGAGCGAGTCGATGCCCAGGTCGGTGAAGGGGCGGCCCGGTTCGACGTCCGCGGGCGACGGGTAGCCGAGGACCTTCGCGACGTAGGAGCGGACGACGTCGAGGACGGCGTCCGCGCGCTCGTACTCGGGGAGCTGCGCGAGCCGGGCGGGCAGGGCGGACGCGTCGGTGTCGGTGCCCGCCGTGTCGGTCCGCTGGGCGCGGACGGCGTCCAAGGCGCGGCGGGCTTCGGGGAGTTCGTCGAGGAGGCGGCTTGGGCGGGGCCCGGTGAAGGCCAGGGCGTAGGTGTCCCAGCGCAGGTCGGTGACGGTGACGGCGGTGTCGTCGGCGTCGAGGGCGCGGCCGAGGGCCTCACAGGCGGACGCGGTGTCCATGGGGTGGACGCCGTAGCGGCGCATACGGTCCCCGGCGGCGTCGCCGACCATGCCGCCGTCGGCCCACAGGCCCCAGGAGACGGCGGTGGCGGGCAGGCCCTGGGCGCGCCGGTGGTGGGCGAGGGCGTCCAGGTAGGCGTTGCCGGGGGCGTAGTTGCCGAGGCCGGCGCCGCCGAGGACGCCCGCCGTGGAGGAGAACAGGACGAACGCCGACAGGTCGAGGCCGCGGGTGAGGTCGTGGAGGTGGCGGGCGGCGGTGGCCTTGCCGTGCAGGACGGGGGCCATGCGGTCGGCGGTGAGGGAGTCGATCACCCCGTCGTCGAGGGAGCCCGCGGCGTGGAACACGGCGTCCAGGGGGTGGCCGGGGTGGTCGTCGGGTATCGCGGCGAGAAGGTCCGCGAGCGCGTCCCGGTCGGCGACGTCGCAGGCGGCGAGGGTGACGTGGGCGCCGAGTGCGGTGAGTTCGTCGCGCAGGTCGGTGGCGCCGGGTGCGTCGGCGCCGCGGCGTCCGGCGAGTACGAGGTGGGTGGCGCCGCGGCCGACCAGCCAGCGGGCGACATGGGCGCCGAGGGCGCCGGTGCCGCCGGTGACGAGGACGGTGCCGCGCGGCCGCCATCCGGCCGTGCCGGTGGTGCCTGCGGTCAGGGGTGCGGGGGCGTGGACGAGGCGGCGGGCGTAGGCGCCGGAGGGGCGCAGCGCGATCTGGTCCTCGCCGTCCGGGTCGCCGAGCACGGCGGCCAGGCGGGTGGCGGTACGGATGCCGGTGCGGGTGCCTGTTCGGGTGTCGCCCCAGGTGTCGAGGTCGGCGGGGAGGTCGATGAGGCCGCCCCAGCGTTCGGCGTGTTCGAGGGCGGCGACCCGGCCGAATCCCCAGGTCAGCGCCTGCTCGGGCGCGGTGACGGTCTCCGATGCGGTGACGGCGACCGCGCCGCGCGTGGCGCACCACAGCGGGGCGTCGAGTGCCACGTCGCCGAGGGCCTGGACAAGGGCGAGGGTGCCGGCGAGGCCCTGCGGGAGGGCGGGGTGGCCGGGGTGGGGGCGCTCGTCGAGGGCGAGGAGGGAGAGGATCCCGGTCACCTCGCCGGTGTCCGCCGTCAGCAGTCCGGCGAGCGTGGCGCGGTCGGCGGTCCCGTCGGGGACGGTGACCAGCCGTACGTCGCGGGCGCCGCCGCCGGTCAGGGCCTGCCGTACGGCGGTCACGGCGGCGTCGTACGCGTCGCCGGCGGGCGCGACGAGGAGCCAGGTGCCGGACAGGGTGCCCGCGGCGCTGCCGGTGAGCGCGGTCCAGCCGACGCCGTAGCGCCAGGACTCGGTGACGGAGCGGGCCCGGCTCGCGCGCCGCCAGTCGGCCAGTGCCGGGAGTACGGCGCTCAGCGGGGCGTCGGCGCTCAGGTCGAGGGCGTCGGCGAGGGCGCCCGGGTCGCCCTGCTCGACGGTCTCCCAGAAGCGGGCCTCGGCGGGGTCGGCGGCGGTGTCGGCCCCGGTGTCCCCCGGCTGCCGTACGTTCGGCCAGTACCGCTGCTCCTGGAACGGGTAGGTCGGCACGTCGGCGGGCCGGGAGCCGGTCCCGGCGAAGACGGCCGCCCAGTCGACGGCGACGCCCTGGACGTGGGCCTCGGCGACGGAGGTGAGGAACTGGTCGAGGCCGCCCTTGTCGCGGCGCAGCGAGCCGAGGACGACGCCGTCGCCGCGGGTGGCGTCGAGGGTCTCGCGCAGGCCGACGGCGAGCACGGGGTGCGGGCCGACCTCGATGAACGTGCGGTGTCCCTCGGCGACGAGCCCGCGTACGGCCTCCTCGAAGCGGACGGTCTCACGGAGGTTGGTGTACCAGTACTCGGGGTCGAGGCCGGTGGTGTCCTGCCAGTCGCCGGTGAGGGAGGAGCGGAACGGGATCTCGGCGGCGCGCGGTGCGATGCCGGCGAGGGCGTCGAGGACGGTGGCGCGGAGGGGCTCGACCTGCGGGGAGTGGGAGCCGTAGTCGACGGCGACCTTGCGGGCGCGGACGCCGTCCCCGGTGAGGACGGTGAACAGTTCGTCGAGGGCGTCGGCGTCGCCCGAGACGACCACGGAGGCGGGCCCGTTGACGGCGGCGATCGCGAGCCGGTCGTCCCACGGGGCCATCCGGGCGCGGGTCTCGTCGGCGGTGAGCGGCACGGACATCATGCCGCCGGTCCCGGCGATCCGGGTGATGGCGCGGCTGCGCAGGGCGACGACGCGGGCGCCGTCGTCGAGGGACAGTGCCCCGGCGACGCAGGCGGCGGCGATCTCGCCCTGGGAGTGCCCGACGACGGCCGCCGGGACGACGCCGAGGGAGCGCCACAGTCCGGCGAGGGCGATCATGACCGCCCACAGTGCGGGCTGGACGACGTCGACCCGGCCGAGGTCGGCGGCGTCCTCGTCGCCGCGCAGGACGGCGATCAGCGACCAGTCCACCCAGGGTGCGAGGGCGTGTTCGCAGTCGGCGACGAGTGCGGCGAACACCGGTGACTGGGCGAGGAGTTCGCGGGCCATGCCGGTCCACTGGGCGCCCTGGCCGGGGAAGACCAGGACGGGTTCGGCGGGGGTGGCGGCGGTGACCGCGGTGATCACTGCGGGGAGGACGGTGTCCCGGCCGTCGGCGGCCAGCGCGGCGAGCGCCTCGTCCAGGGTCTCCCGGCCGTCGGCGAGGACGGCGGCACGGTACTCGAACGCGGGGCGGGTGGTGGCCTGGGCGTGGGCGACGGCGGTGAGCGCGGTGTCCGGGTGGGTGAGGAGGTGGGCGCGCAGCCGGGCGGCCTGGTCGCGCAGGGCGGCCTCGGTACGGCCGGACAGGAGGGTCGGCGCCACGGGGAGTCCGGTGGCGAAGACCGGTCCGTCCGCCGGGGTCTCCGCGGCGGCGGCGGTGGTCTCGGGTGCCTGCTCGACGATGACGTGGGCGTTGGTGCCGCTCATGCCGAACGAGGAGACACCGGCGCGGCGCGGGCGGCCGGTCTCGGGCCACTCCCGCTGCTCGGTCAGCAGCCTGACGTCGCCCGCGCTCCAGTCGACGTGCGGGGTGGGCGTGTCGGCGTGGAGGGTGCGCGGCAGGACGCCCTCGCGGATCGCCATGACCATCTTGATGATGCCGCCGACGCCCGCGGCGGCCTGGCTGTGGCCGATGTTGGACTTCAGGGAGCCGAGCCACAGCGGCCGGTCCGCGGGCCGGTCCTGGCCGTAGACGGCGATGAGGGCCTGCGCCTCGATGGGGTCGCCGAGCGTGGTGCCGGTGCCGTGCGCCTCCACGGCGTCCACCTCGGCCGGGGTGAGTCCGGCGGCGGCGAGGGCCTGCCGGATGACCCGCTGCTGGGAGGGTCCGCTGGGGGCGGTGAGGCCGTTGGAGGCGCCGTCCTGGTTGAGGGCGCTGGCGCGCAGCACGGACAGCACGGGGTGGCCGTTGCGGCGGGCGTCGGAGAGCCGTTCGAGGACGAGCATGCCGACGCCCTCGGCCCAGCTGGCACCGTCGGCGTCCGCGGAGAACGGCTTGCAGCGGCCGTCGGGGGCGAGAGCGCGCTGCCGGCTGAACTCGATGAGCGAACCCGGCGTCGACATCACGGTGACACCGCCCGCCAGGGCGAGCGAGCACTCGCCCTGGCGCAGTGCCTGGGCGGCGAGGTGCAGGGCGACGAGGGAGGAGGAGCAGGCGGTGTCCACGGAGACCGCCGGTCCCTCGAGGCCGAGGGCGTAGGAGATGCGGCCGGACAGGACGCTGGGCGAGTTGCCGGTGCCGACGTAGCCTTCGACGTTGTCCTCGGCGGCGGCCAGGATCGTGACGTAGTCCTGGTAGGTGACGCCCGCGAAGACGCCGGTACGGCTGCCGCGGGCGGCGGCCGGGTCGACTCCGGCCCGCTCCAGGGCCTCCCAGGACGTCTCCAGGAGGAGCCGCTGCTGGGGGTCCATGGCGAGGGCCTCGCGGGGCGAGATGGTGAAGAACGCCGGGTCGAAGCGGCTGGCGTCGTGCAGGAAACCGCCCTCGCGGGTGTAGACGGTGCCGGGGTGGTCGGGGTCGGGGTGGTACAGCGTCTCGGGGTGCCAGTCGCGGTCGGTGGGCAGCGGGGAGACGCCGTCGGCTCCGGCGACGACGAGGTCCCACAGGTCCTCGGGGGTGCGGACCCCGCCGGGGTAGCGGCAGGCCATGCCGACGATGACGATCGGGTCGTCGTCGGTGGACACCGGGCGCGGGAGGGCGCCGGCGGGATCGGCCGCGGTGCCGGAGGGGCCGGTACCGAAGAGGTCGGCGTCGAGGTGCTGGGCGAGAGCGTTCGGGGTGGGGTGGTCGAAGACCAGGGTGGCCGGGAGGGCCACACCGAGGGCGGTGCCGAGGCGGTCGCGCAGTTCGACGGAGGTGAGGGAGGTGAAGCCCAGGTCGGAGAAGGAGCGGGCCGGTTCGACGTCGGCGGGGCCGTCGTGGCCGAGGACGGCGGCGACCTCGGCGCGCACCGTGGCGAGCAGGGTGCGGGTGCGGTCGGCGGCGGGGCGGGGGGCGAGGCGTTCGAGGAGGCTGCCGGGGGGCTGGGTGCGGGCGGCGGTACGGCGGGCGGGGGCCCGGGCGGGCTCCGGGGCGGTGGCGGGCTCGGCGGGTGACGGGGGTGCCGTCTGTGCCGGGCCGACCGGGCGCATCAGCAGGGCGCCGACGGTGAGAACCGGCTCGCCGACGGCGTCGGCGGCCCGGAGGGTGAGGGTGTCGGGGCCGCTGCGGGCGAGGCGGACGCGGAGGGTGGTGGCGCCGGTCGCGTGGAGGGAGGCGTCGGTGACGGAGAACAGGACGCGTCCGTCGCCGAAGCCGTCGAGGGCACCGAGGCCGAGCGGGTGCAGGGCGGCGTCGAGGAGCGCCGGGTGCAGGTCGAAACGTCCGGCGTCGGCGGCGGCGTCCTCGGGCAGGGCGACCTCGGCGTAGACGGCGGCGGTGCCGTCCGGCTCCTGGGCCTGCCAGGCGGCGCGCAGGCCGCGGAAGACGGGCCCGTAGTCGAGACCTGCGGCGGCGAGACGGTCGTAGAGGCCGTCGGTGCCGAGGGGTTCGGCGCCCGGTGGCGGCCAGGTGCCGAAGTCCGGCTCCGCTGCCGCGGAGGCGGGTTCGCGGGTGCTGAGGATGCCTCCGGCGTGCCGGGTCCAGGCGGCGCCGGTGCCGGCGTCGCCGTCGCGGCCGTACACCCCGAAGGTGCGCGAGCCGAGCGCGTCGGGTTCCGCGACCCTGAGCTGGAGGTGGACGCCGCCGCGCTCGGGCAGCACCAGCGGGGCTTCCAGGACGAGTTCACGGACGTACGCGCAGCCCGCGTACTCCCCGGCACGCAGGGCGAGTTCGAGGAACGCGGTGCTCGGTACGACGGCCGAGCCGGCGATGCGGTGACCGTCGAGCCAGGGCTGGGCGTGCGCCGACAACCGTCCGGTGAGGACGAGTTCGCCGCCCTCGGCGGGCGGGACGACCGCCGCGAGGAGGGGGTGGCCGGCGTCGACGAGCCCGGCGGAGGCCGGGTCGCCGGAGCGGGCGCCCGTGGCGGGCGTCTCGAGCCAGTAGGAGCGGTGCTGGAACGCGTAGGTGGGGAGCGGGACCCGGTCTCCGCCGGGGCCGGTCGAGTCCAGGAGCGCCGGCCAGTCGACCGGGGCGCCGCGCGTGAACAGGGCGCCGACGGCGGCGACCAGGGCGGCGGGCTCGGTCCGGCCGTCACGCTCGTCGCGGTGGTCGGGCAGCGCGGACACGGCGAGGTGGCCGTACGACTCCCAGCAGCCCCGGGTGAGGGCGGTGAGGGTGGTGTCCGGGCCGAGTTCGAGGTAGCGGGTGACGCCGGCGGCCTCCAGCGTCCTGACTCCGTCGGCGAAACGGACCGCCTGCCGGACATGGCGGACCCAGTAGGCGGGCGAGGTGAGTTCGGCGGCCGTGGCGGGCTCGCCGGTGATGTCGGAGACGACAGGGATGCGCGGCTCGCCGTAGACGACGCTCTCGGCGACGGCCCGGAAGGCGTCCAGCATCGGCTCCATACGGGGCGAGTGGAAGGCGTGGCTGACACGCAGCCGGGTCGTCCTGCGGCCCTGGGCGGCGAAGTACGCGGCGACGGAGAGCACGGCGTCCTCGTCGCCCGCGACCACCACGGAACGGGGGCCGTTGAGGGCGGCCAGGCCGATCTCCTCGTCGCGTCCGGCGAGCAGGGGCAGGACCTCGTCCTCGGTGGCCTGGAGCGCCACCATGGCCCCGCCGGGCGGGAGTTGCTGCATCAGACGGCCGCGGGCGGCGACCAGACGGCAGGCGTCGGGGAGGGAGAACACGCCCGCCACGTGTGCCGCGGCCAGTTCACCGACGGAGTGCCCGAGGAGGTGGTCGGGCCGCAGGCCCCAGGACTCGACGAGCCGGTACAGGGCGACTTCGAGGGCGAAGAGGGCGGGCTGGGCGTACTCGGTGCGGTCGAGGAGACCGTTCCCGTCCTCGTCCTCGCTCTCGCTCAGGAGGAGTGCGCGGAGCGGGTGGTCCAACTGGCCGTCGAAGTGGGCGCACACGGCGTCGAGGGCGTCGGCGTAGACCGGGAAGGCCTCGTACAGCTCACGTCCCATGCCCGCGCGCTGGGTGCCCTGACCGGCGAAGAGGAACGCGGTGGTGCCCTCGGTGAGGGCGTCGCCGGTGACGCTCCCGGCGCCGGTCTCCCCGGCGGCGGTGGCGGCCAGGGCGCGGAGGAGGTCCGCCCGGTCGGTGCCGGTCACGACGGCCCGGTGCTCGAAGGTCGCCGGGCGGGTGGTGACGAGGGCACGGGCGACATCGGCGGGGGCGAGGTCCGGGTGCGCCTCGGCGTGGGCGAGGAGGCGGGCGGCCTGGCCCCGCAGGGCGGCGGCGCTGCGGGCGGAGAGGACCCACGGCGTGACGGGCGCGGTCACGGGCACGGGTGCGGTCGCGGGCGCGGGCGCTTCAGTGGCCGGTGCCTGCTCGATGACGACGTGGGCGTTGGTGCCGCTGACGCCGAAGGCGGAGACACCGGCGCGGCGCGGACGGCCGCTGTCCGGCCACTCCCGCTGCTCGGTGAGCAGCCGTACGCCGCCCGCGTCCCAGTCGACGCGCGAGGTGGGCGTGTCGGCGTGCAGGGTGCGGGGCAGGACGCCGGCCTCGAGGGCGAGGACCATCTTGATGATCCCGGCGGCACCGGCGGCGGCCTGGGTGTGCCCGATGTTCGACTTGACCGAGCCGAGCCACAGCGGCCGTCCGTCGGGCCGGTCCTGCCCGTAGGTCGCGAGGACGGCCTGCGCCTCGATGGGGTCGCCGAGGACGGTCCCGGTGCCGTGCGCCTCTACGGCGTCGACGTCGCCCGGGGTGAGCCCGGCGGCGGCGAGGGCCTGCCGGATCACCCGCTGCTGGGAGGGTCCGTTGGGCGCGGTGAGCCCGTTGGAGGCACCGTCCTGGTTGACGGCCGTTCCGCGGACGACGGCGAGCACCCGGTGCCCGTGCCGACGCGCGTCGGACAGCCGCTCCACGACGAGCACGCCGACGCCCTCCGACCAGCCGGTCCCGTCGGCACCGTCGCCGAACGCCTTGCAGCGGCCGTCGGGCGCGAGGCCGCCCTGGAGACTGAACTCGACGAACGCACCGGGGTTCGCCATGACCGTCACACCGCCGGCGAGCGCCAGATCGCACTCCCCGGAGCGCAGCGACTGCACGGCGAGGTGCAGGGCGACGAGGGAGGAGGAGCACGCGGTGTCGACGGTGACCGCCGGGCCCTCCAGACCGAGGGCGTACGAGACCCGCCCGGAGACGACGCTTCCGGCGCCACCCGTCAGCAGATGCCCGCCGAGCCCTTCCGGCACCTCGGTCAGACCGGAGCCGTAGCCGGAGGCACCGGCGCCGACGAAGACGCCGGTACGGGTGCCCTTCAGGCCGGTCGGGTCGATGCCACCCTGCTCCAGGGCCTCCCAGGAGGTCTCCAGGACCAGCCGCTGCTGCGGGTCGATGGCGAGGGCCTCACGGGGGCTGATCCCGAAGAAGGCCGCGTCGAAGCCGGACGCCTCCGGCAGGAACCCGCCGGAGCGGGTGTCGCTGGCGGCGAGCAGGGTGTCGAGGTCCCAGCCGCGGTCCTCGGGGAACCCGGACACGGTGTCGAGCCCCTCGGCGACGACCCGCCACAGGTCCTCGGGCCCGGCGACCCCGCCGGGAAGCCGGCAGCCCATGCCGACGATGACGACGGGGTCGGTGCCGGTGACGGTGGCGGTGCCGACCGTGTCGTGCACGGCTTCCGCGGTGCCGAAGAGTTCCTCGCGCAGGCGGGTGGCGACGGCCTGCGGGGTGGGGTGGTCGAAGACGAGCGTGGAGGGCAGCGGGACGCCGGTGGCGCCGGTGAGCGCGTCACGCAGTTCCACGGCGGTGAGGGAGTCGAAGCCCAGCTCGCGGAAGGTGCGTCCGGCGGCGACGTCCGATGCACCGGCGTGCCCGAGGACGGCGGCGGCGTGCTGCCGGACCAGGGCGACGAGTTCGGCGTCGCGTTCGTCGGCCGGCAGCCCGGCGAGCCGGTCGTGCAGGGCGGAGGCGACCCGCGTGGCACCGGCCTCGGCGATACCGGCACCGCTCAGTGCCTCGGCGGCCTCCGGGAGGCCCGACAGCAGGGGGCTGGGCCGCCCGGTGGTGAAGGCCGGTGCGAACCGCTCCCACTCCACATCGGCCACGACCACTGCGGCGTCGTCCAGTTCGAGGGCCCGGCCCAGGGCGGTCAGCGCCGCCCGGGACTCCAGCGGGCGCAGCCCACGGCGGCGCAGCAACGCCTGCGCGTCCGCGTCGGCGGCCATCCCGCTCTCGCCCCAGGGTCCCCAGGCGACGGCGGTGGCGGCCCGGCCCCGGGCGCGGCGGCGTTCGGCGAGGGCGTCGAGGTGGGCGTTGGCGGCGGCGTAGGCGGACTGGCCCCCGCTGCCCCAGACACCGGCGATGGAGGAGAAGACCACGAACGCGGTCAGGTCGCTGTCCCGGGTGAGGGCGTCGAGGTGGTCGGCGGCCGTCGCCTTCGCCGCCAGGACGGCGGCGGTACGGGCCGGGGTGAGGCTGCCGATCAGGTCGTCGTCCAGGACACCCGCCGCGTGGAAGACCGCATCGGCGGGATGGACGGTGAGGAGGGCGGCCACGGCGTCACGGTCGGCCATGTCACAGGCCACCACCGTGACCTCGGCACCCAGCGCCTCCAGCTCGGCGGCCAGGTCGGCGGCGCCGGGGGCGGCCGGGCCACGGCGGCTGGTCAGGGTCAGGTGCGTGGCACCCCGGGCCACCAGCCAGCGCGCCAGATGCCCGCCCAGGCCGCCGGTACCCCCGGTGATCAGAACCCGGGCCGGCGCCCGCCACTCACCGGTCGCGGTGGCGGCGGTCGGGGCGGGCGGGGTGGCGTGGACGAGACGGCGGGCGTAGGCATCGGCACCACGGACCGCCACCTGATCCTCCGAACCGTCGGTGACGAGCGCGGCGAGGGTGGTCAGGGCGCGGCGGTCGGGGCGGGCGGGGAGGTCGAGGAGGCCGCCGAAGCGATCGGGGTGCTCCAGGGCGGCGACGCGTCCGAAGCCCCAGACGGCCGCCTGGGCAGGGTCCACGACGGTTTCCGTGGCCGTTCCGGCGGCCACAGCACCCTGGGTGAGCAGCCAGAGGGGGGCCGCGAGGCCGGTGTCGGCGTGGGCCTGGACGAGGGTGAGGGCCGTGGCCGTGTCGGCGGGACGCGCGAGCACGGCGGCGACGGGGCCGTCACCGATCGCGGCGGACAGGGCGCTGTTCAGGGCGGCCCGGTCGGCCTGCGGGTCGTAGGCGACACGCTCGATGCCCGGCAGGAACTCCTCGACACCGGGGAGCAGTTCGTCGCTGCCATCGGGCTGGAGCAGCAGGCGGCGGGCGGTGTCGGTGTCAGCGCCGGTGACGGCCGGGACGGTGACCGGCTCCCAGGTGACCCGGTAACGCCAGCCGTCGACGCGGGTGCGTTCGGCCGCGCCACGCCGCCAGGCGGACAACGCCGGGACGACGGAGTCGAGTTCCCGCTCGTCCACGCCGAGGACCTCGGCGAGGTCACGGGCGTCACCGCTCTCCACGGCCTCCCAGAAACCGGCTTCCAGGGGGTTGGCGGCGGTGGTTGCGGTGGCGGTGGTTGCGGTGGTCTGTGCGATCTCGGGCCAGTAGCGCTCGCGTTGGAAGGCGTAGGTGGGCAGCTGGACGATTCGGGTGGCGGCGCCGGCGCCGGCGAAGAGAGCGGACCAGTCGACGGCCACGCCGTGCGTGTAGGCCCTGGCGAGGGCGGTGAGCAGGGCCTCGGGTTCGGGGCGGTCCTTGCGGAGGGTGGGGGCGAGGAGGGTGTTCTCGGCGTCGGTGACGGTGGAGGCGGCGAGGGCGGTGAGGGTGCCGTCGGGGCCGAGCTCCAGGAAGCGGCGGACCCCGCGCTCCTCCAGCGTCTTGACTCCGTCGGCGAAGCGGACGGCCTCGCGGACGTGGCGGACCCAGTAGTCCGGTGAGGCCAACTCGCCTGCGGTGGCGACCTGTCCGGTGACGTTCGAGATCACCGGGAGGCGCGGTTCGTCGTAGGTGATGCTCTCGGCGACCGTCCGGAACTCCGCGAGCATCGGCTCCATGAGCGGCGAGTGGAAGGCGTGGGAAACGCGGAGGCGGGTGGTGCGGCGGCCGAGGACGGCGATCTCCGCCGCGACAGCCTCCGCCGCGGCCTCGACGCCGGACACCACCACCGCACGCGGGCCGTTGACCGCCGCGATCGACACCTCGTCCGTCAGGAGAGGCGCCACCTCCTCCTCCGTCGCCTCCAGAGCGAACATCGCGCCACCGGACGGCAGTTCCTGCATCAGACGGCCACGGGCCGAGACGAGACGGCACGCATCCCGCAGGGTGAGGACCCCGGCGACATGGGCCGCCGCCAGCTCGCCGACGCTGTGCCCGACGAGGAAGTCCGGTCGCACACCCCATGAGTCGAGGAGGCGGAACAGCGCGACCTCGATCGCGAACAACGCGGGCTGCGTCCACCCGGTCCGGTTCAACTCCTCGGCGTCCGTGCCGAAGACGACCGCCTTCAGATCGGCGTCGAGGTGGGCGCAGACCTCGTCGAAGGCGTCCGCGAACACCGGATACGCCTCGTACAACTCCCGCCCCATACCCAGCCGCTGCGAACCCTGACCGGAGAAGAGGAACGCCAGCCTGCCCTCGCCGGCAGTGACGGCCGGGGTCTCGCCCCGGGCCACGGCGGCCAGGCCGGCGAGCAGCTCCGCATGGTCGGTGCCGCGCACCACGGTGCGGTTCTCGAAGGCGGTGCGGCTCGTGGCCAGAGACAGGCCGACGGCCACCGGGTCGAGGTGGGGGTGGTCCTGGAGGTGGGTGAGCAGGCGTGCGGCCTGAGCACGGAGGGCGTCCGGCCCCTGGCCCGACACCACCCACGGGATCACCGGCAGCACCCCAGCAGACTCCGCCGGCGAGGTCTCCTCGGGCACCTGTTCCAGCACGACATGGGCGTTCGTCCCGCTCAGGCCGAACGAGGACACCCCCGCGCGGCGCGGACGCCCGCCGGTGTCGGGCCACTCCACCGCCCCCGTCAGCAGCCGGACCTCACCCGCGTCCCAGTCCACGTGCGACGACGGCTCGTCCACATGCAGGGTCGCGGGCAGGACCCCGTGGCGCAGCGCCTCCACCATCTTGATCACACCCGCCACACCGGCGGCGGCCTGCGTGTGCCCGATGTTCGACTTCACCGACCCCAGCCACAACGGACGGTCCGCATCACGCCCCTGCCCGTACGTCGCCAGCAGCGCCTGCGCCTCGATCGGATCGCCCAACGCCGTCCCCGTACCGTGCGCCTCCACCACATCCACATCACCCGGGGCGAGCCCCGCATTGGCCAACGCAGCCCGGATCACCCGCTGCTGCGACGGACCGTTCGGCGCCGTCAGACCGTTCGACGCACCGTCCTGATTGACCGCCGACCCCGCCACCACCGCCAGCACCGGGTGACCGTTCGCCCGCGCATCCGAGAGCCGCTCCACCAGCAGCACCCCGACACCCTCACCCCACCCCGTCCCGTCCGCACCCTCCGCGAACGCCTTGCACCGCCCGTCCCCCGCAAGACCCCCCTGCCTGCTGAACTCCACGAACGCACCCGGCGTCGACATCACCGTCACACCACCCGCCAGCGCCAGATCACACTCCCCCGAACGCAGCGACTGCACCGCCAGATGCAGCGCGACGAGCGACGACGAGCAGGCCGTGTCCACCGTCACCGCCGGACCCTCCAGGCCCAGCACGTACGACACCCGCCCCGAGAACACACTCGCCGCGTTCCCCGTCCCCACATACCCCCCGAAGTCACCCTCCGCGAGCGACAGCAACGCCGGATAGTCCTGACCGTTCGTCCCCGCGAACACCCCCGTCCGCGACCCCCGCAACACCCGCGGATCCACCCCCGCCCGCTCCACCGCCTCCCACGACGCCTCCAGCAACAACCGCTGCTGCGGATCCATCGCCAAAGCCTCCCGCGGCGACACCCCGAAGAACCCCGCATCGAACGACCCCACACCCGACAGGAACCCACCCACCCGGGTGTGACTGGTGTAGGGGCCGTCCGGCGTGCTGAGCAGGTCGAGGTCCCACCCGCGGTCGGTCGGGAAGCCGACGATCCCGTCGCGGCCCTCGGACAGCAGCCCCCACAGCCCCTCCGGGGACTCCACCCCACCCGGGAAGCGGCACGCCATCCCCACGATCACCACCGGATCGGAGTCGAGGGCACGCACCGCAGGCGCCGCGGCCGTCTCCGCGACCGCGCCACCCAGCTCGGTGTCCAGGAAGGCCGCGAGCGCCGCGGGTGTCGGGTGGTCGAACACCACCGTCGCCGGCAACCGCACCCCGCACTCGGCCCCCAGCACGTTCCGCAACTCCACCGCGATCAGCGAATCCACACCCAACTCACGGAACGCCCGATCCGCGGGCACCGACTCCGCACCCGCATACCCCAGCACCGCCGCCGCCCGCGCCCGCACGGTGTCGAGCAGTTCGGCGCGCCGGGCCTCGGCGGTGAGACCGGCGAGGCGGTCCCCCAGCGTGCCCGCCGCACCCACCGCAGCGGTCGCCCCGGCCGGAGCGGTGTACAGCTCGGCGAGCAGCGGGCTCGGACGTACGGCGGTGAAGGCGGGGCCGAACCGGCGCCAGTCGATGTCGGCGACGAACGCGACGGCGTCGGGCGCGGCCACGCCGGCGGCGAGCAGGTCGAGGCCGGTGGCCGGGTCGAGGAGGTTGATCCCGCCGCGGCGCTGGCGGTTCTCGGAGGCGGAGTCGGCGGCCATGCCACCGCCCGCCCACGGCCCCCAGGCGAGGGAGGTGCCCGGCAGTCCCTCGGCGCGGCGGCGCTCGGCGAGGGCGTCGAGCATGGCGTTGGCGGCGGCGTAGTCGGCCTGGCCCGCGGAGCCGACGGTGCCGGCGAAGGAGGAGAAGAGCACGAAGGCCGTGAGGTCGCGGTCGCGGGTCAGCTCGTCCAGGTGGCGGGCGGCGTCGACCTTGGACCGTACGACGGTGTCGAACTGTTCGGCGGTGAGGGTGTCGAGGACGCCGTCCTCGAGGACACCGGCGGTGTGCACCACGGCGTCCACGGGGTAGGCGGCGAGCAGCCGCCGGACGGCCTCACGGTCCGTCATGTCGCAGGCGGCGAGCACCACATGGGCGCCGAGGGCCGCGATCTCGGCCTCCAGTTCGGCCGCTCCGGGCGCTTCCGGGCCCCGGCGGCTGGTGAGGACGAGGCGCTCGGCGCCCCGTTCGGCGGCCCAGCGGGCGACGCGGGCGCCGAGGGCTCCCGTACCGCCGGTGACCAGGACCGTTCCGGTGGGCGTCCAGGGCTCGGCGGGTGTGCCGGTGACGGGGGGCAGGGTCAGGCGGCGGGCCAGGACCGCGCCGCCCGGCCGCAGGGCGATCTGGTCCTCACCGGAGACGGTGCCGGAGAGCAGCGCGGCCAGCCGGGCCGCGGTACGGCGGTCGAGGGCGGCGGGGAGGTCGAGGAGGCCGCCCCAGCGGTCGGGGTGTTCCAGGGCGGCCACCCGGCCGAGGCCCCAGACACCGGCCTGGCCGAGGTCGGGCGGCAGGTCGTCGCGTCCGGTGGTGACGGCGTTCCGGGTGAGAATCCACAGGGGCGCGGTGACGGCGGCGTCGCCGAGGGCCTGGACGAGGAGGGCGGTGGCGAGGACGCCGGCCGGGGTTCCGGCGCGTTCTGCGGGGGTGAGGGCGAGGGCCGAGACCACTCCCCCGACGGGGGCGTCCCCGGCCGCCTCCGCCAGCAGCGCGGTGAGCGTGGCGCGGTCGGCGTCGGCGGGGCAGGGCACGGTGACGACGTCGGTGGCGCGGGCGGTGAGCGCCTGGGTGAGGGCGCCGTGCCAGCCGTCGTCGCCGAGGGCGGCGGGGGTGACCAGCAGCCAGCGCCCGGTCAGCCGTATCTCGCCGGGCAGGCCGGTCACGGGGGTCCAGGTCACCCGGTGGCGGTGGCCGCCGCGCTCGGCGGGGGTGGTGCCGGCGGCGGTCTCGGGGCCGTAGGAGCGCTCGATCCAGTAGCGGTCGCGGCGGAAGGCGTAGGTCGGGAGGTCGACGCGGCGGGCGCCGGGCAGAAGGGCCTGCCAGTCGGGGCCGCGGCCGTGCACGTACAGCCGGCCGAGGGCGGCGGTGAGGTTCTCGGCCTCGGGGCGGTCCTTGCGCAGGGCCGGGACGAAGAGGGCGTCGTCCCGCTCGGTGAGGCAGGACGCGGCGAGGGCGGTGAGGGTGCCGTCGGGTCCGATCTCGACGAACCGGGTCACGCCCTGCTCGGCGAGCGCGCGCACCCCGTCGGCGAAGCGGACGGCCTCTCGGACGTGCCGCACCCAGTACTCGGGGGACGCCAACTCCCCTTCCTCGGCGACCTGTCCGGTCACGTTGGACACGACGGGGATGCCCAGCTCGCCGTACTGGACGCTCTCCGCGACGGCGCGGAACGCGTCGAGCATCGGTTCCATGAGCGGGGAGTGGAAGGCGTGGGACACCCGCAGCCGGGAGGTGCGGCGCCCGAGCTCGGCGAGCTGTGCCGCCACGGCGGAGGCCGCCGCCTCGGTACCGGAGACGACCACGGAGCGGGGCCCGTTGACGGCGGCGACCGAGACGTCCGCCGTCAGCAGCGGGGTGACCTCGTCCTCGGTGGCCTCGACGGCGAACATGGCTCCGCCGTCCGGCAGTTGCTGCATGAGCCGCCCGCGGGCGGCGACCAGTCGGCAGGCGTCCTCCAGGGACAGCACCCCGGCGACGTGCGCGGCGGCCAGCTCACCCACCGAGTGCCCGACGAGGAAGTCCGGCCGCACACCCCACGACTCCACGAGCCGGAACAGCGCGACCTCGACCGCGAACAGCGCGGGCTGCGTCCACCCCGTCCGGTTCAACTCCTCGGCGTCCGCGCCGAACACGACCTCGCGCAGCTCACTGCCGAGGTGGGCGCACACGGCGTCGAAGGCTTCGGCGAACACGGGATGGGTGTCGTACAGCTCCCTTCCCATGCCGGGCCGCTGAGCCCCCTGCCCCGAGAACAGGAAGGCGACCTTGCCTTCTCCCTTGGCGGTCCCGGTGACGACGCGGTCGGAGGCCCGCCCCTCCGCGAGCGCGGCGAGCCCGCTCAGCAGCTCGGTGCGCCCGCCGCCGACCACGGCGGCCCGGTACGGGAGCGCCGCGCGCCCGCTGCCGAGGGACCACGCCACGTCGTAGGCATCGGCGTCGGTGTGGTCGGCGAGGTGGGCGGCGAGGCGGGCGGCCTGCTCGCGCAGGGTGGACTCGTCGTTGCCGGACAGCACCCAGGGGATCGGCGGCGCGTCGGCACGGACCGGCATGTCCGCGGGCTCGGTCACCGGAGCCTGCTCGATGACGGCGTGGGCGTTGGTGCCGGAGACGCCGAAGGCGGAGACGGCGGCGCGGCGCGGACGGTCGGTCTCGGGCCAGGCGACGGACTCGGTGAGGAGGCGGACGTCGCCCGCGTCCCAGTCGACGTGGGAGGAGGGCCGCTCGGCGTGCAGGGTGGGCGGCAGCACACCGTGCCGCAGGGCGAGGACGGTCTTGATGACACCGACGACACCGGCGGCGGCCTGGGTGTGCCCGATGTTGGACTTGGCGGAGCCGAGCCACAACGGCCGCTCGGCGTCGCGTCCTTGGCCGTAGGTGGCGAGCAGCGCCTGGGCCTCGATGGGGTCGCCGAGGGCGGTGCCGGTGCCGTGCGCCTCGACGGCGTCGATCTCGGTGGCGGGAACACCGGCGTTGGCGAGGGCGGCGAGGATGACCCGCTGCTGGGAGGGGCCGTTGGGGGCGGTGAGCCCGTTGGAGGCGCCGTCCTGGTTGACGGCGGAGCCCCGCACCACGGCCAGTACGTGATGCCCGTTGCGCCGTGCGTCGGAGAGCCGTTCGACGACGATGACACCGGCGCCCTCGGCCCAGCCGGTGCCGTCGGCGTCGTCGGAGAAGGCCTTGCACCGCCCGTCGGAGGCGAGGCCGCCCTGCTGCCCGAACTCGATGAAGGCGCCGGGGCTGGACATGACGGTGACGCCGCCGACGAGGGCGAGGGAGCACTCACCGGAGCGGAGCGACTGCGCGGCCAGGTGCAGCGCGACGAGCGACGACGAGCAGGCCGTGTCGACGGTCACCGCGGGGCCTTCGAGCCCGAGGCTGTAGGCGACGCGCCCGGACACGACGGACATGGAGGTACCGGTCAGCAGGTGCCCGCGCACGTCGTCGGGCACCTCGCGCAGCCCGCTGGTGTACCCCTGGTCGCTGCACCCGACGAACACGCCGGAGCGGCTGCCGCGCAGGTCACCGGGGTCGATACCGGCCCGCTCGACGGCCTCCCAGACGGCCTCCAGCAGCAGCCGCTGCTGCGGATCCATGGCGAGGGCCTCACGGGGCGAGATCCCGAACAGCGCGGCGTCGAACCGGTCGGCGTCGGCGACGAACCCGCCGCGCCGCCGCCCGGCCTCCTCGGCGGACTCGGCCACGAGATCCCAGCCGCGGTCACCGGGCCACGCGCCGATGGCGTCGGTCCCGGAGACCAGCAGGTCCCAGAAGTCCTCGGGTGAGCGGACACCGCCGGGCAGGCGGCAGCTCATGCCGACGACGGCGATGGGTTCGGTGTCCCTCGACTCCAGCCGCGTGATCTTGCGGCGGGCGTCATCCAGCTCGACGGTGAGCCGTTTGAGGTAGTCCCGAAGCCTCGCTTCATTCGACATGGACTGCCCCCATGCTGTTGTGGTGACGGAACGGCCGCACCTGACGCGGCGTGCACAGCATGTCCCGGCGACGGGCCGTTTCTGAGGGCCTGGCCGGGTTGTCTGGGGAAACCCTTGAATCCGCTGCTCGCGGCAACTGCCGCGGGGCGGCGGGGCCATGACGCGACAGCGACGGCCGCCGTCTCTCCCGGCCCTCCGCCCCGCACTCCGCCGTCCCCGGCTCCACCCACCGCGCAAGGGCATACCGGTGCCCGCGACAGGGCGGCCCCTCATGGGACCGCCCTCTTCACAGCCGGTGTCGCGGCGCCTCGGCGGCGCCGTCCCCCGCCGATCTCAGACCGTCAGCCGAGGCCGGGCGACGGAGCACTGCGATCACGACGGGCCCGCAGCGGCCTGAATCGGATTCGCCGAGCCGTGAATCCCCCGCGTCCCGGCAGACGATGGACGGCGGATGACGGCTTCTACCGTTTCACCGAGAGGTTCCGGGGTCCGAGTAGGAACGGGACAGAGAACCGGAGGTGCTGTCAGAAGTTTTGACGAGGTGTCCGTACCCCGCGCCTCTACGTCGCTGCTGCGGTTGTCTGTTCGTCGTGTTCGCGCAGCATCCGCATGACGGTCGCGGGCAAGGGGTGCTGTCCCTTTTTCTTGCCCGTGGTGATGACGAGGCGCTTGGCGATGTCGCGCAAGCTCATCTCCTGCTCGCGCAGGTGGAGGGCCATGGACAGCATGTCGTCGTCGGTGACGCCCGCGCCGCCGATGGTCTTGCCGCGCTTGCGGGCGGACTCGTGGCCTTCCAGAGTGCGGTCGCGGATGTACTCGCGTTCCATACCGGACAGGGCGGCCAGCACCGTGAACACCACTCCGGACGGGTCGTGCGAGCCCTGAAGCTCACCGGTGAAAAACTCCAGGCCGACGTCGCTCGCTTTCAGTTCCTCGGCCAGGGTCGCCAGTTCGATGCCGCGGCCGAGCCGCTTGTGCTCGTGGACGACGAGCGTGACGCGCATCCCGGAGGCGCACAGCTCGCCGGCGAGGGCAACGGCCTTGTCGAGTTCGGGGCGCTGGGTGGCGCGGGTGGAGATCTTCTCGGAGAAGATCCGGGTAACCCAGCTTCGGCGAGCGAGTCGAGGGAATGCCGGGCGGTGGCTGCACGGGCGTATCCCAGGCGGGCATGCCCGACGGGTTCGGCGCTGGCGTTCCTCGGCCGGGGCAGCGAGGAGTCGGCCGACGCCGTCGGTTTGATCTTGTCCCACGCCTGGTGGTCCATGGTGGCGGCGCCGGGGACGAAGCGTTCGATGACCGACACGAGAGCATCGTCCGGCGTCTTGCCCCGGATCGCGGCCGGCAGGTCGTAGGGCACGACCGTGGGGTCGTTCCACTGGGCCTGGGTGAAGCGGTGTCCGCGCAGGTAGACGAGGTTCTGCGGCTCGTCGACCGGGAAGCCGGTCGTCGGCAGCCCGAGATGGTCCACGAGTTGGGCCACGACCGGCTGGTCGGGTCAGGTAGCGCATCCCGCCCAGCTCGGCGTGCAGGTGTGGCATACCGGGCGGCGTCACCGAGAAGAGGCGGCCGCCGACGCGCTCGCTCCCCTCGAACAGACCTACCGTGAGAGGACCGCCGTGTCGCCGCTGAAGCCCTTTCAGCGCGCGGCTGCGTTTGGCCTCCGGGCCGAGTAGTCGCCAGGCGGTGTACGCACCGGATACCCCGGCACCGATGACCGCGACGTCGAGCACGTCGTCCCGATGCGCGGCCGAAACGGCCTGCTCCGGCCTCGTGCGGACGAGTGGACGTGCCTTGGCCGGTGTCACCAGCGCTCCGTCGGCGAGGGTGACGGCGCCAAGCGCCGCGGTCCCCTTGAGCAGGTCACGCCGCGTCGGTTTGGCCATCTCCCGCAGTCTCCAGCCTGGATGTCCTCGGTACGGATCACCTGTTGCAGCCGCCAAGACATATCAATTCAGATATTCCGCCGGCTGTTGGCGGTTAGCGGCGGGCGAGTCGGGGGCGCCCAGGGCGTACGTGCAGATCACCGGGGCGTACGTGAGATCAAGGGTGGATCGGTCGCCGCCGCTCGGCATGGTGCCGGGCTGATGGCGCGATCTGCGTGAACACTGGTGGTCTCGGGAAGCAGGCGGGAGAGCGTATGGACAACCCCAGCCCTCAAAGAACCCTGGAAGCAACCTCTGTCGGGGCAGGCAGCCGTCGAGAGCCCATTCAGCTGGGAGTCGTTGGCATCGCTCTTGCCGCCGTACTCACCTTTGCCCTCGCGCAGGGGTCCTGGCAGTGGTTCGCCACCTACATCGGTGTGACGCTTCTCATGGTGGTCCTCTCCTCCTACCGACCGCCGGCGTTCATGCCGGACCTCCGCTTTTCGTATGTGCAGGACCTGACGGCGTATTCGCTGGTGGTGGGCCTGTTTGTCGCGGTCGCGCTGGCTCCGATGATGCAGCGCTGGGCGTGGCTCTTTCCGATGCCGGGGACCCGCAACCAGTGCGATCAGCTGGGCACCTTCGAAAGCCTCCGCACGGAGGCCTCGTTGGCGAACCTCGCCGGCCGCGACCGTACCGCCATGGCCTATGCGCAGGTCGTCCACCGCCATGACGCCATTGCCGACTGCCTGGCGTCCACGACCACCCTGTGGCTGCCGGTCTACGGAGTCGCGGCGGCCCTGCTGGCGGGTCTGGGCGCGTGGACCTTCGGCTGCGCTCGGCTGAGGCGCCGTACGGCCGCGGGCAGCCGGAGTGCGTAGATCGTTCTCACGGCACACGCGAACACCGGAGGCGGTACACGGGCGCATCCTCCGCGGCCACAGGCAGTCACTCCGGTACACCCCTCACCCGGAAGATCGGCATCAAGCCGGCACAGCAGGTGCGGCTGTGTCACGCCCCCGCGCCGTGGGACATCCTGGGGCTGCCGTGAGGTCGCAGAGGGGTGTCCGGCCGGAGCGGACGCCACCGTGGAACTTCCGGCACGCCGGACGGAGTCTGCCGGTGAACGCGCCCCAGGCCAGGCAGCCGTCACAGTTGGTCGCGGTTCAGCGACCCGGTGGGCGGACAGCCGACGGTCCGTCGATCCGGTGTGTCTGCCGCCGTCCTCGCGCTGGAGGGGCAGCGCTGGAAGGGCTGAACGGGTGCTCTTCGGCAGACCGGACCGGCGCACCGCAGCACGCTCCTAACCAGCCCTGTATCTCTGTCTGGAACGTCACCTGAGGCGATGGAGGGCTGGAGAAGATGGCTTTCGAGCGAAGGAAATTCCTCATGGCCGGCGCCCTGGGGGGTGCGACCGTGCTTCCACAGGGTGTGGTCGGAGCGCGGGCGTATGCGGCGGCTCACGAGGCAACGTGTCCGGGCGGCCCGATCCCGCAAACTCCTCCGCTGAAGAAGTATGTCGACCCGCTTCCCATGCCGTTGACGGCCGTCCCGGATCCTTCCGCCTATCCGGGCGCCGACTACTACGAGATCACGATGCGGCAGGGCTCGTGGCGCTTCCACCGGGATCTCGGGCCGGCCACCGTGTGGGGTTACTGGGCCAACAACCCGCACGATCCGCACAAGCCGACCGGCATGGGCTATCTCGGGCCGACCATCAGCGTGACCACCGACCACCCGACGGTCGTCAAATACCGCAACGAACTGCCGACCACCCACCTGTTCCAGTTCGTGATCGACGCCATTCGCAGCGGGTGCGACGAGCTGACACCGACCCCTCCGCCTCCCTACAAGTCCATGGTGCCGTTTCCCCCGAATGTCAACGTGTGGAACGTCGTACACCAGCACGGCGGTTTCACAGCGCCGCAGTCCGACGGCATGCCGCTGCAGTCCTTCAGCCCGGACGGCATCCACGCCGAGTCCTACACCACCCTGGAGCCGGGCCGGGTCAAACGCAACGAAGCGATCTACGCCTACACCAACCACGACCGTTCGTGCATGCTCTGGTACCACGATCACGGCATGGGGATGACCAGCCTCAACGTCTACGCGGGCCTGGCCGGTCTCTGGCGCGTCGGTGACCCCGCCGACGAGCGGCTCGGGCTGCCGCGGGGCGAATTCGAGGTCCCGCTCATCCTGCAGGACCGGACCTTCAACCCGGACGGCTCACTGGCCTACTCCATGACCCTGAGGGAAGGCGAGGACACCCCGGTCGTCAACGGGAAGGCGTACCCCTTCCTGGCCGTCGAGCCGCGACGTTACCGGCTGCGCCTTCTCAACGCTTCGAACGAGCGTTTCTGGCGGCTGCGGTTCGAGACCCAGCCCAGGGACGCAGTGCCTGAGGCCCAACTGCCGTTCTGGCTGATCGGCACGGACAGCGGCTTCCGCACCCCGTTGCAGATGCTGAACTTCCTGATCTCGCCGGCCGAGCGGTACGACCTGGTCATCGACTTCAGCCAGGTGCGCATGGGCACGAAGGTCAGACTGGTGAACTACCACGCGCCAGTCCACTACCCCGGCATGCCGGGCGAGGGGCCGGAGATCCGGGAAATCATGGAGTTCCAGGTCACCGAACCACTGTCCGGAGGCGGGGACAGGTCGAGGCCGCCCAAGGAACTCAGGCTGCCGACAGTCGCACCGGTCAAGCCGAAACCGCACACCCGTCGGCGGCAGTGGGTCGTGTACCAGCACAAGCTGTTCAGAACCATGACGTTCAACGCGGTGCCGTTCGAGGCGCCGTCCCAGGACTTCATCGAGGAGGGCTCGACCGAGATCTGGGAGTACATCAATCCCAACCACGACGCCCACCCGATGCACGTCCACCTTGTCAACTTCCAGGTGCTGGACAGGCAGCCGATCGACGCGGCCGCCTACCAGGCCGCTTACGAAAAGTGGATCGACGGTGGCCGCAAAACGAAGGACCTGCCGGTGCTGGAGAAATATTTCACCGGCCCACCGGTACCGCCGGACCCTGACGAAGTGCGGTCCAGCAAGGACACGTTCAAATCCTATCCGGAGACGGTGACCAGAATCATCATTCAGGAATTCACCCCGCCGACGGCCACGATCGCGTCGATTCCGGGCAGCGGTACCAAGCTCCCGGCGACGTACATCCACCACTGCCACATTCTCGAACACGAGGACGACGATCTGATGCGCCCGTGGACGATCGTCGGCCACGGCGACCACAGCGGTGGCGACCATGACGGCGGCCACGGCCACTGACGGGATCGATCGACCCGCGTGTGCCGGTCCGCGCCCATAAGGGGCCCGGACCGGCACTGACGCCGTGGCCCGTCCCTCCCCGGATCCTTGCGAGTGCGCCATCGTCTCTACATCGGCGACGTGGACGCCATGCTGCGGTAGAAGCCGCACGGACAGGACGCCTCCATACCAGAAGGACCTCGACGCCGCCGCGATCCTGCTACGCACGGCATGGCTCGCGGCGGCCGGCGCCGCCGCCGATCCGGACGGCGACATCCGCGCGACGCTCGACGCGATGGACGTCGGCCCCTTCCACGCTGCCGCCCAGGTCGTCAAGGAACTCGCACAGAAGCCCGACGACGGCTCCGAGGCCAACGCCCGCCTGGTCGACCTGGAGCTGTCCGTCGCCGCCGTGCTCACCGCGGAGGCCACCAACGTCGGCGTGGAGCCCATCGTCCACGACGGTGTCGACGCGCTCTCCCACGACCGGCTGTTCTGGGTCGAGCAGAACTACCTGCGCGCAGACCCTCAGCCTGGCCGACGCCCGCCTGGTCGACTACCACATGCGCCTGCCGCTGGTGCAGGCGTGGGGCGGCGGTGAACTCGCCTCCGCCGACGGCCTGCGCTTCGTCACCCCGATCCGCACCCTGAACTCCGGGCCCAACCCGAAGTACTTCGGCACCCGCCGGCGCGGGGTGACGTTCTACAACTTCCTCTCGGACCAGTTCAGCGGCCTGCACGGCATCCTGGTCCCCGGCACCCAGCGCGACTCCTTCTACATCCTGGACGGCCTGCTGGAACAGGAGACCGCCCTGCGGCCCGTCGAAATCACCTCGGACACACACGGCTCCTCCGAAATCGTGTTCGGCCTGTTCAAGCTCATGGGCTACCAGTTCTCCCCGCGCCTGGCCGACGCAGGCAGCGTGATCCTGTACCGCGCGGACCCCGATGCCGACCACGGGCGCCTCAACGACCTGACCCGCGACAAGATCAACCTCAAGCAGGTCACCGCGTACTGGGACGACATGCTGCGGCTGGCCGGGTCCCTGCACTCGGGCACCGTCAAAGCCTCCGAGGCCCTGTGTGTGCTCGCTCCCGGCGGCAAACCCACCCCCACCGGCAAGGCCGTCATGGAGCTCGGCCGCATGGACCGCAGCGCCTACCTGTCCTCCTACTTCACCGACGAACTCCTACGGCGCCGGGTCAACACACAGCTCAACCGGCAGGAGTCCCGCCACCAGCTCACCCGCCGGATCTTCCACGAACAAAAGGGCGAACTCAGGAGACATACAGGGAAGGCCAAGAAGATCAACTTGGTGCACTCAGGGTCCCTTGCATGATTGAGGTCTGTCCGGGTTCATCCGGTGAGGCCGAGGGCGGTCAGGGGTCTGTGTGGGTCGCGGGCGGTGTGGCGTAGG
>NZ_JBEYWE010000039.1:0-63380 GCF_040644295.1 Streptomyces sp. NPDC047000 | reverse complement strand
CGCGTCGTCGACCAGCAGTTGCTGCACCAGCTCGGTCATGTGCGCCCCTCGTCTGTCTTCCGCGTCCCCGTGACGCCGCCGTTATCCGTGACGGCACGTCCCGCTGTGAGCCGCCGTGTCGACGGGGGCTTCCCTTACGCGAGATCGGGGGTGTGCGCGTGCGCATCGGACTGCTTACGGAGAGTGACGGTCTCTGTGCGGGCGGAGACGCCGGATTCCGGTGCGACCGGCTCGTGCGCGGGCTCGGGCGGCACGACTTCGACGTCCACGCACTCAGCTGCACCGCCCGGCGAGAGACACCCGCCCGTCGGGACGCACCCGCCCGTCGAGAGGCGGCCGCCGCCGGCCGGGGCGCCTACGGCCGCCGTGCGCGCCGGCGCTTCGCCGCACGCTGCGCCGACCTCGTCCGCGACACGCCCGGACTGACCGCCGCGCCGCGCCCCGAGGACACCGTCCGCGCCCTGGAGCGAGCCTGCCGGGCACCGCGCGCCGTCCGCGCCGCGCACGAGGCGCGCGTGCCCGGTCTCCTCACCGTCGCCACCCGCCTCGGACACACCCCGCGCCCCCTCTCCCCCGACCGGTACGGCGACGACGCCCTCGGCCGTGCCGACCTGTGCCACGCCGCCTCCGGCGGGACGGTGGCCCTGCCCGGACTGCTCGCCCGCCACTTCTGGGGCGTACCGCCGCTCGTCACCGAGTACACGGTCCCCCTGCGCACCCACCGTCTGACCGCCCGCGCGGAGGAGGCCCACGTACCCGGCCACCGGACGTACCCGGCGGACCGCACCACGCCGCTCGACGTGCTCGGCGGCGTCCTCGGCGGTCCCAGCCGCTCGGCCGGTGCACAGGTACGGGCCGCGGCCCTGCCTCCGACCGCTCCGGAGGGGACGCGATGAGCCGTCCGGACCGTCCCGGCCCCGACCGCCGGCAGACACCCTCGCCCGGCCGTCTCCCCGAGCCCGTGTCCCCGCTTCCTCCGCTTCCCCTCTTACCCGGCCGGAGCGAGCCCGAGCCGCGGCCCCCGGCGCTTCCCGGGGGTGCCGAGGACACGCGGCCGGGGCCGGAACGTCCGGGCGGCGGCGCGGACCCCGTGAAGGCGCTGACGCACCGGCACCGCGACGTCCTCTCCCTCGCCGAGGAGACGGACGCACGCGTGCCGCGCGACGACGGGTCCGCCCCGCGGACCACGCCCGCCGCCGGCCCCGAGGCGCGCACCCGCCGGATCCTGCCGCCCCTGCTGCCCGGCGCCCTGTGCGCGGTGGCGGTGACCGGCGTCCGGCTCACCGACGGGCACCGGCGCCTGGCCGTGGCCGCCACCGGCCTCCTCGCCGTGGCCCTCGCCCTGCAATCGGCCCTCCGCCACGGCCCCCTGAGTCTGCCGGCCGGTACCCGTGCGCAGCGCACACCGCCGTGCACCCGCGTCTGGACGTGCTGGCTCCTCGCTTACGCCCTCCTCGGAGACGGCCTGCTCGGCGCCATCCTCCGCGGCGGCCCCGACAGCCTGCCCGACGGCACCGTCCACGGCCCCTGGCCCACGGCCACCGCCCCGGTACTGGCCCTCGCCCTGGGCTTCGCCCCGGCGGCCTGGAGCGCACGGCTCCTGACCGTCCGGGCCCGCGGTGGTCTGGCGGCCGGCCGCGGACCCGCGGAGTTCTCGCAGTCCGCGGCGTCCCCGCTGCCCGGCACACTCGCCCTGTTCCTGGCTGTCCTGACAGGTCTGCTCGCCCTCAGCGGTGCCCTCCTGCACGAGCCCGCACGGTATGCCGAGGGACTCGCCCTGGGTGCCCTCCTGCTGCTCGCCCGCCTGCTCACCGTCCACGGCTCGACCCGCGCCCCCGCACTGGCCATCGGGCTCACGGCCGGTACCGAGGCGGCCGCGCTGGCCCTGCCCCTCACCGCCCGCCTCCCCGGCTGCGCCGTCCTCGCCGCACCCATGGACCTCCTGGCGGACACCTGGGGCCCCGGTGGCATCCCCGCGCTCGTCTGCGCGGCCGCCGCCCTGGCCCTCCTCGTCCCCGCCACCCGCGCCCTGACCAGGGCCTCCGCGTACGCCGCACCGGGCGACGCGCCATGACCTCACCCCCCACGCACCACCGAGGCGGGCGACCGCCTCACCCCGTTGAAGGAGAACACCAGATGACCACCTCCCGATCCGGACTGTCCGGAGCATCCGGAACCACCGGAGCGCACACCGCGGGAGCCGCACGATGAGGGTCCTGCTGATCGGAGCCAACGGCTACCTCGGCCGCTTCGTCGCCGACCGCCTGCTCGCCGACCCGGCCGTCCAGCTCACCGCGCTCGGCCGCGGCGACGACGCCGACGTCCGTTTCGACCTCGCGACCGGCAGTCCCGGCGCACTCACCCGTTTCGTCGACGCCGTGCAGCCGCAGGCCGTCATCAACTGCGCGGGTGCCACCCGCGGCGGTGCGCGCGAACTCATCCGCCACAACACCGTCGCCGTCGCCACCGTCTGCGAGGCCCTGCGCCGCAGCGGCTGCGGCGCCCGTCTCGTGCAGGTCGGGTGCAGCGCCGAGTACGGGCCCAGCCAGCCCGGCTCCTCCACCGCCGAGGACGCCGTGCCCCGGCCCGGCGGCCCGTACGGCGTCAGCAAGCTCGCCGCCACCGAACTCGTCCTCGGCTCCGGTCTCGACGCCGTCGTCCTGCGCGTCTTCTCACCCGCGGGGCCCGGCACACCGGCCGGTTCCCCGCTCGGCCGGCTCGCGGACGCCATGCGCCGCGCCATGCAGTCCGGCGACGGCGATCTCAAACTCGGCGGCCTGGGCGTCCAGCGCGACTTCGTCGATGTGCGTGACGTCGCCCGCGCCGTGCACGCCGCCTCGCTCTCCGCGGCACAGGGCGTCATCAACATCGGCTCCGGGCGCGCCGTGCGGCTGCGGGACGCGGCCGCCGTCCTCGCCCGGGTCGCCGGATACGGCGGTGCCCTGAACGAACTCGACGGACCGTCGGGCCCGCTGCGGGCCGCCATCGGGCACCCCCGCACCGACCCCGACCACGTGCCGCCCCTCACGCACCCGTACCCGGACGGGTGCGGAAGCTGGCAGCAGGCCGATGTGCGCACCGCGCGCGACCGGCTCGGCTGGCGGCCCCGCATCAACCTCGAGGAGTCCCTCGCCGACATCTGGATGGAGGCGGCATGCCGCCTGTGACCGGTGCGACGGGAACCTTCACGAGCACCGGTGTCCGTACCGGCCTCGGGGTCCCCGCCCTCGCCCATCCCCTCCTCGCACCCGCCGAGTGGGCCGGACTCGCCGACCCCGGCGCACCCCTGCACTGGGTCGTCCTCGACGTCGACTCCGGTCCGGGCGTGCGCCCCGACCCGTACTGTCTCGCGGCCACCGCCCGGCTGCGCGGCGCGGGCGTGCGGGTCCTCGGCCACCTCGACACCCGGAACGGCACCCGGCCCTTCGCCGAGCTGATCGCCGACGCGCAGCGCCACCTCGACTGGTACCGGGCCGACGGCTTCCTCCTGGAGCGCTGCCCGACCGGGCGTGCCTCGCTCCCGGCGGTCCGCCGCCTGACCGGCACCCTCCGCACCCTCCGTGACCAAGCCCACATCGTCCTCGGGCACGGCACCCACCCGTACCCCGGCTACGCCGAGAACGCCGACCAGCTCGTCACCTTCCGCGGCTCCTGGAACGACTACCGCTGGTCGGAGGCCGCGGAGTGGACCGCCCACTACCCGCCCGACCTGTTCTGCCATTTCGTCCACGGAGTGCCCCGCGGTCATCTCGACGAGGCGTTGCGTGTCGCCCGCTGGCAGGGCGCGGCCACGGTCTGCTTCACGGAGCGGACCGACCGCGGCGGCCGTGCCGACCCCTGGGAGGCCCTGCCCGGCTACTGGGACGATCTCATCTCGCGGATCGGAACAGGTGTCTCGGAATGAAGAAGCCCGTGGCAGTGTTACAGGCAGAACAACTGTAGTGATCGACCGACCAACGGAGTCCCCGTGTCGTTGCCACCCCTGGTCGAGCCCGCTTCCGAGCTCACCGTAGACGAGGTCCGCAGGTACTCCCGTCACCTGATCATCCCCGATGTCGGGATGGACGGGCAGAAGCGGCTGAAGAACGCCAAGGTGCTCTGTGTGGGCGCCGGCGGCCTGGGCTCGCCGGCGCTGATGTACATGGCGGCGGCCGGCGTGGGCACGCTCGGCATCGTGGAGTTCGACGAGGTCGACGAGTCGAACCTGCAGCGTCAGATCATCCACAGCCAGTCCGACATCGGCCGCTCCAAGGCGGAGTCCGCCCGTGACACCGTCAAGGGCATCAACCCGTACGTGAACGTGGTCCTTCACGAGGAGCGGCTCGAGGCCGACAACGTGATGGGCATCTTCAGCCAGTACGACCTGATCGTCGACGGCACGGACAACTTCGCGACCCGCTACCTGGTCAACGACGCCTGCGTGCTGCTGAACAAGCCGTACGTGTGGGGATCGATCTACCGCTTCGACGGCCAGGCGTCCGTGTTCTGGTCCGAGCACGGCCCCTGCTACCGCTGCCTGTACCCGGAGCCCCCGCCCCCCGGCATGGTGCCCTCCTGCGCCGAGGGCGGCGTCCTCGGCGTGCTGTGCGCGTCCATCGGCTCGATCCAGGTCAACGAGGCCATCAAGCTGCTCGCCGGCATCGGGGAGCCGCTGGTCGGCCGGCTGATGATCTACGACGCGCTGGAGATGCAGTACCGCCAGGTGAAGGTCCGCAAGGACCCCGACTGCGCGGTCTGCGGCGAGAACCCGACCGTCACCGAACTCATCGACTACGAGGCCTTCTGCGGCGTCGTGTCCGAGGAGGCCCAGGAGGCGGCGGCCGGTGCGACGATCACTCCCAAGCAGCTCAAGGAGTGGATCGACGAGGGCGAGAACATCGACATCATCGATGTCCGCGAGCCGAACGAGTACGAGATCGTCTCCATCCCGGGTGCCCGGCTGGTCCCGAAGAACGAGTTCCTCATGGGCACCGCGCTGGAGACCCTTCCCCAGGACAGGAAGATCGTCCTGCACTGCAAGACGGGTGTCCGCAGTGCGGAAGTCCTCGCGGTGCTGAAGTCCGCGGGCTTCTCGGACGCCGTGCACGTCGGCGGCGGTGTGATCGGCTGGGTCAACCAGATCGAGCCGCACAAGCCCGTCTACTGAGTCCCGGTCCGTCCTTCCTGCCGGTCCTGCCAGGTGACGGGGGTCGTGAGCACCATGGGTGCCCGCGGCCCCCGCCGCTGTCCGCGCCTTTGTCAGGAGCAGACCTTGCCGTCCTTCGGGACCGTGCCGTCGAGCAGATAGGCGTTCACCGTCGAGTCGACGCAGTCGCTCCCGTTGCCGTACGCCCCGTGCCCCTCGCCGTGCCAGGTGAGCTCCACCCCGACGCCCTTGCCCAGTTCGTCGGCCATGCTGCGCGCGCCCTCGTACGGTGTCGCCGGGTCGCCCGTGTTGCCCACCAGCAGGATCGGGGCGGCACCCGGCGCGCTGACCTCCGGCGTGTCGTGCTGCCCGGCCACCGGCCAGTCGTGGCACCAGCCTGCCGTGTCCCAGCCCAGGAAGTCCCCGAACACGGGTGAGATCCTCTCGAAGGCCGGCAGCAGCTTCTTCGTCTGCGCGGCGGTCGGCCGCTGCCGGTCGTCCAGGCACGATATGGCCCGCTGGGAGTGGGACGACGTGCCGTAACGCCCCGAGCTGTCACGCTCGTCGTACTGGTCGGCGAGTGCCAGCAGCTCCGAACCGTCGCCCTGCCCGGCCGCCTCGAGCGCGCTGGTGAGTTCCGGCCAGCTCGACTGGCTGTAGAGCGGCAGGACGATGCCGGTGACCGCGAGAGTCTGCGTCAGTTTCCGCCCGGAGGACGTCGGCAGCGGTGTCGTGTCGAGCCGCTTCAGCAGGTCCGCGATCTTCCGTGATCCCTGCTCCGGGTTCTGCCCGGTCGACCTGAGGTAGTCGTCGAGGGCTCGCTGGAAGCCCTTCGCCTGGTTCTCCGCGTGACCGACCGCGTCGGCACCGGGGTCCACGACCGCGTCGAGGATCAGCCGCCCCACCTTCTTCGGGAACAGGTGCGCGTAGACGCCGCCGAGTTCGGTGCCGTAGGAGATGCCGAAGTAGTGCATCCTCGTGTCGCCGAGGACCTGCCTCATGAGGTCCATGTCGCGGGCCGTGTCGGTGGTCGAGACATGCGCCAGCAGCTTGCCCGCGGCCTTCAGACAGCCCTTGCCGAAGTCCGCCGCGTCCTGGAAGTAGGCCTTCTCCTCGGCGGCGTCGTCGGGTGTCGCGTCGACGGACTCGGCGGCCTGGATCGCCTTGTCGCCCCGGCAGCGGAGGCCCTCGCTGCCACCCACCCCGCGCGGGTCCCAGCTCACCAGGTCGTAGCGCTCGCGCAGCTTGGAGACCGTGGCCGCGTACAGCGGCATCGTGGACACACCCGAGCCGCCCGGGCCGCCGAAGTTGAACAGCAGCGAGCCGATGCGCTTGCCTCCGTCGCCGCTCGCCTTCGCGCGGATCAGGGCGATGCCGATCGTCTCCCCGGTGGGTCTCGACCAGTCGAGCGGTGCCTCGAGCGTCGCGCACTGCCAGTCGCTGCCGGGCGCGGGGGAGTCGGCGGTGCCCTTGCAGCGGCCCCAGTCCAGCCGCTGCGAGGTCAGCGATGCCGGCAGGGCCCGGGTGCCGCCCGAGGACGGTGCCGTGGACGACGCAGCCGAGGAGTGCTTCTCCCCGTCCCCGCCCGGGCCCGACGATCCGCTGCCGCAGCCGGCCACCAGCAGCGCCGCCGCGAGTGCGGCCGTCCACCGTACGAGACGTGCCATGCGCATCCCCCTCACAGGCCCTCCGCACCGTGTCACGGAGAGCGGTCAGGCCATACTAGGCGGGTCGAGCCGAGCCCGCTTTGGCCTGTGGACAACCCTCTGACCTGCTCTTTCATGCAAGATGCGGGGGGCGGGACGCGGGGTGCGGCGGCTACAGGGCGCCCTTGCGCGTCAGATGGTTGAAGGCCAGCCAGCCCGGCAGCACCGGCAGCCACAGCGTCAGCAGCCGGAACAGCAGGACGGCCGGTGCCGCGACCTCCTTCGGCAGGCCCACGGCGATCAGACCGACGGTCAGGGTCGCCTCCACGGCGCCGACCCCGCCGGGCGTTGGCGCGGCGGAGCCGAGCGCGTTGCCGGCCAGGAAGACGACGGCGACGCTGGCGATGCTCAGCGAGGTCGACTGGTTGCCGAACGCGCGGATCGACGCGTCCAGGCACATCACGAAGCAGGCCGTCAGCAGCAGCATCCCGCCGATGCCGGTGACCAGCTTCTGCGGCCGCTGAAGCACGTCCAGCATGCGCGGCACCACGCCCGCGAACAGCGACCGCACGCGCGTGGCGACGAACTTGCGCAGGAACGGCACCGACGTCACCACCAGCACCAGCACCGCCACCGTCAGCAGGCCCGCGATGACCGTCCGGGACGGCGACAGCGACGGCGTCTTCTCCGTGCCGGTCAGATAGCCGAACGACAGCAGCATCAGGATGTGACAGCCGAGCCCGAACAGCTGCGAGGCGCCCACGCTGGCCACCGCGAGCCCCGGCCGCACCCCCGCACGTTGCAGGAACCGCGTGTTGAGCGCCACACCGCCGACCGCGGCCGGTGCCACGATCTTCACGAATGACCCGGCGACCTGCGCCGCCACGGTCCGCGGGAACGGCACCCGCTCCGGCACGAAGCCGAGCAGCGCCATCGCCGCCGCGACATAGCTGGCCGCCGAGAACAGCACCGCCGCCGCGACCCAGCCCCACTGCGCGTCGGCGAACAGGGTCCCGAACTCGATATGCGTGAGCTGCGACAGCAGGAAGTACGCGCCGATCGCGCCCGCGAAGATACTGAGCAGGGTGCGCAGCCGCACCCGCTCCAGCCGGGCGGGCTCCACCGGTGCCTGCGGCCTGATCCGCAGCACCTGGTGGCGGATCAGGGTGAGCAGGTCCTCCTCACGGGCCTCCTCCACCGCCTCGTCGATCGCCCGCTTCTCGGCCCGCGCCTCCGCGCGTACGGTCCGCTTGTCCGGCTTCCCGCCGGCCGCCGCACCGGACTCCTCGGACGCCTCGCCGAGCCGGGCCGTCTTGGCCTGCTGCGACGCCTCCAGCACCGCCTCACGCTCGCGCTGCGCGCGTTCCCGGGCGAGCCGGCGCAGCGTCCCGCGCGTGGAGCGCGTCAGCGCGATGGGCTGGAGCATGGGCAGGCAGTCGGCGACCTTGTCGGGCCCGAGCACCCCGACCGCCGACGACACCGCCCGTTCGGCGCCCACCCGCAGCCCGACCGTCGTCAGCAGCTGGGCGACGTCCATGCGCAGCAGCAGATCACCGGCCGCGATCTCACCGCCGCGCAGATCGGTGAGGATCACCGAGCCGGAACGGTCCACCAGGACGGCGTCACCGGCCAGCCTGCGGTGTGCGATGCGCCGGGACTGCAGCGCCTCCACCTGCTGCCAGGTGTGGCGCAGCAGCTCGTCGGTGATCTCCTCGTCGGCCAGCGAGTCCAGGGTGCGCCCGCCGGTGTGCTCGTAGACGAGCATCACCGCGTCCGGGCCGAGCTCGGAGGTCGCGATCAGCTTCGGCGCGTTCGCCCCGGCCGCGATGGCCGCGTACGCGAGCAGCGCCTCCTGCTCCAGGGCCTGGCGCAGCGACTGGAAGCTGCTGCGGGTGGCGAAACCGCGCAGGGCGAGGTTGCGCCAGGCACGGTAGAAGAAGCCCTGGGCCTGCTGCTCGCGGTCGACGACGGTGACGTCGAGCGGCGGGCCGTCCTCGAGGGTGACGAAGTAGCGCCTGCCCCGGTAGCCGTTCTCGGTGGCCTCCGGGCTCTCCTCGCGCGAGGCGGTGACCGGGCGGAAACCGACGGTGCGCAGGCCCGCCATGAGGGTGCGGCCGGTGGGCCGCACGTTCGGCGAGCCGACCGCGTACAGGGTGCCGTAGGCGACGGTCCACCCGATGAGCACCGTCAGGATGATCGAGAACGGTGTCGTGTAGCCGGTGACCAGCATGGAGAACGCGTCGAGGAGCAGCACGGTCCACAGCGCGGCGCGCCAGCGCGGTCTGCGGGACATGCCGACGGCCGTCATGTACGCGATGACAGGGGCCAGATAGCCGTGGACCGGGTCGGTCAGGGCGTGGAGGTCACCGGGGGAGGGCTGGGTGAGCGCCTCCTGGATCGAGTCGGGTGCCGCCTTGGCGACCCACAGGTCGGTGGCGAGGGTCACACCGTGCGCGAGGACGGCGGCCAGGACGCCGTCGGCGATCCGCAGCCCGTCCCGCTTGATCAGCCGCTCGATCGCGAACGCCACGGGGACCAGCAGGATCGCGATGCTGGAGACCAGTCCCGCGATCTTGGTCAGCAGGTCGGGGGCCTGGCCGGTGCCCTTGTTGATGTCCTGTTCGAGTCCCGACGTGGTGCCGTGCGCGAAGCCGGCGATCGCGAGCAGCACGATGACGGCGGCCACGCCCACCATGAGGCGCATCAGGTCGGAGGGCCGGTGCACGCGCGCGGGGAGCAGCGGTTCGTCGCCCTCGACCTCGTCGATGTGCGCCACGTCGGGGTCGCCGCCGGGACCGGGAGTACCGGAGGTCACCCCGTCACGGGCCGCCGTCCCGTCCTGCCGCCGCCCGCTGCCGCCGGTGTCCGGGCGCGACGAGGCGTCCGAGGGGCCCTCGGCGCCCTCGGGGTCCACACCCTGTTGCTTCATCGTCTCTTCTTGATCTCGTATCACCGGTCACCGCCCGCACGATGGTGGCACGTCCCACCGGCAGACGCGGGCGTCAGGGTGCGGCAGCGAGGGCGCACAGTCTGCCGGACGCGTCGCCGCGGGGCGAGGGACGGAGCGGTCGCGGGGCCCGCCGCGTTGTCGGTGGGGTGGGGCAGGATGGGGCGAATGAGCGAGGAAAGCCTTCCCCGGGCCGCCCGCCCCGACCACGCGGACGGCCTGCCGGACTATGCCGAGCGGGTCCTGGAGGTCGCGGAACGGATCCCGCCCGGGCGTGTCATGACGTACGGGGACGTCGCCGAATGGCTCGAGGAGGGCGGCCCCCGGCAGGTGGGCCGGGTGATGGCCCTCTACGGCGCCCCCGTCCCATGGTGGCGCGTCATCCGGGCGGACGGAATCCTCCTCCCCGGCCACGAGCAGGCGGCCCTCGCCCGCTACCGCTCGGAGGGCACCCCGCTGCGGGAGGCGAGCCGGTCGGCCGACGGGCACCTGCCGCGCGTCGATCTGCGGCGGGCCCGCTGGGACGGCACCGCGGGTGGGGAGGATCACAGCTGACGGCTTCCGGCACCGGGCCGTCCCGGAGGCGCTCCGTGGGCCGTACGGGTGACAGCGGGCACACGCACCCCATGCCGTACGTTCGAAGGGCGAGGGACGCGAGTGGCACGCCGGACGCGAGTGGCGTGCCGGGCGGACGAGCGGCCGGAGCCAGGAGCGACGCGGGGGAAGAAACGGAAGCACGTCTTCCGGGCGGTCCGCCGGCGTAGCGTCGACCGCGCATCTCCCCGTCACCCCGCGGCCACCGCTCGGCAGTCAGGCAACCAGCACAACCACCAGGACCGGCGAACCACGTGAGCTCCTCTTTCTCCACCAGACGCCCGACGCACCCCCAGGTGCGGCAGGGGAGCCGTGGCGCTTACCGACTGGTGCGCACCCCGCCTTCCGGACCGGTCCCCCCTCGTCTTGACGCCGCGCAGCGCGCCGTGGTTGACCACGGCGGTGGACCGCTGCTCGTCCTGGCGGGCCCCGGCACCGGGAAGACCACCACGCTCGTCGAGTCCGTCGCGGCACGCGTCACCCACGGCGCCGACCCCGAACGCATCCTGGTGCTCACCTTCAGCCGCAAGGCCGCCGTGGAACTGCGCGACCGCATGGCGCTGCGCATCGGCGCCGCCCGCGCGCCCCGGGCGACCACCTTCCACTCGTTCTGCTACGCCCTGGTCCGCGCCCACCAGGACAGCGAGCTGTTCGTGGAGCCGCTGCGCCTGCTGTCCGGCCCGGAGCAGGACGTGACCGTACGCGAGCTCCTCGGCGGCCAGCCCGACCTGGAACGGCTCGGCCTCGCGCATGTGCGGTGGCCCCGCGAACTGCGCGCCTGCCTCACCACCCGGGGCTTCGCCGACGAGGTCCGCGCGGTCCTCGCCCGCAGCCGCGAGCTGGGCCTCGGCCCCGTCGCCCTGGACGCCTTCGCCCGCCGTATCGGCCGCCCCGACTGGCGCGCCGCCGCCGCGTTCCTCGCCGAGTACCTCGACGTGCTCGACCTGCAGGGCGTGCTGGACTACGCCGAACTCGTCCACCGCGCCGTCCTCCTCGCCCACCGCCCCGAGGCCGCCGCGCAGCTCGCCGCCCGCTACGACGCCGTGTACGTCGACGAGTACCAGGACACGGACCCCGCGCAGGTACGGCTGCTGCGCGCCCTGGCGGGCGGCGGGCGCACCCTCGTCGCCTTCGGCGACCCCGACCAGTCGATCTACGCGTTCCGCGGAGCGGACGTGAACGGCATCCTCGGCTTCCCGGCGGCCTTCCCGCGCCCGGACGGCCGCCCCGCCCCCGTGGAGGTGCTGCGCACCTCCCGCCGGTCCGGCGCCGGTCTCCTCGCCGCCACCCGGCTGCTCACCCGGCGCATGCCCCTCACCCGGCTGCCCGCCGACAAGACACGCGCCCACCGCGAACTCGCCCCCGCGCGCGAGGGCGGCCGGGTCGAGGTCTACACCTACCCCACACCCGGCACGGAACTGGACAACATCGCGGACATCCTGCGCCGGGCACACCTCGAGGACGGCGTCCCCTGGGGCGCGATGGCCGTCCTGGTACGCGCCGGCTCCCGCATGATCCCCACGGTCCGCCGGGCCCTCACCTCGGCGGGCGTCCCCCTCGACATCGACGGTGACGACCTCCCCCTGCGCCACGAACCCGCGGTGACACCCCTTCTGACCGCCCTGCACGCGGTCGCCGGGGCGGAGGCGTCGGCAGCGGGGGAACGGGGGGCCGGTCCCGCGGACGCACCGCGCGCGGCGGAGCCCGACCCCGGCGGGGGCGGCTCCGATGCGGCCGGTGCCGACGCGGCCCAACCCGATGTGGCCGGTGCCGACTCTGATGTGGCGGACTCTGATGTGGCCGGTGCCGACGCGGCCCACTCCGACGAGGTCGGCTCCGACCAGGTCGGCCCCGCGGACGCCCCCTGCTGGCTGGACACCGAGACCGCGCTCACCCTCCTCGCCTCCCCGCTCGGCGGGATGGACGCCGCCGATCTGCGGCGGCTCGGACGCGCCCTGCGCGAGGAGGAGCGGAACGCCGGGAACCCCGTACCGCCGCCCTCCGACGTACTGCTGGCGCGGGCGCTGGCCGAGCCGGAGCGGCTCGTCACCCACGACCCGGCCTACGCGCGCGGCGCGCAGCGGCTCGGCGCGCTGCTCAGGAAGGCCCGTGAGCGCCTCGCGGGCGGCGGCACCGCCGAGGAGGCCCTCTGGGACCTGTGGGACGGCACGCCCTGGCCCGGCCGCCTGGAACGGGCCGTCCGGCGCGGCGGCGCGGCCGGCCGCAACGCCGACCGCGACCTGGACGCGGTGTGCGCGCTGTTCGCGACCGCCGCGCGCGCGGAGGAACGCACCGGCGGACGCGGCGCCCTCAACTTCCTCGCCGAGGTCGAGGCCCAGGACATCGCCGCCGACACCCTCACCCGGCGCGCGGTGCGTCCGGACGCCGTACGCCTGATGACCGCCCACCGTTCCAAGGGACTCGAGTGGCGCCTGGTCGTCGTCGCGGGCGTCCAGGAGGGACTGTGGCCCGACCTGCGCCGCCGCGGCTCCCTCCTGGAGGCCGACCGCATCGGCCGCGACGGACTCGCCGAACCGCTCACCCCCGGCGCGCTGCTCGCCGAGGAACGCCGCCTGTTCTACGTGGCCGCCACCCGCGCGCGCGACCGCCTCGTCGTCACCGCCGTGAAGGCGCCCGCCGACGACGGCGACCAGCCCTCCCGCTTCCTCGCCGAACTCGGCGTCGCACCCAGGGACGTCACCGGACGTCCCCGCCGCCCCCTCTCGGTCGCCGCCCTGGTCGCCGAACTGCGCGCGACGACGGTCGACCCGCGCGTGTCCGACGGGCTGCGCGAGGCCGCCGCCCGCAGGCTGGCCCGGCTCGCCGCGCTCACCGACGAGGACGGCCGCCCGCTGGTGCCCGCCGCGCACCCCTACCGCTGGTGGGGCATGTTCGAACCCACCGAGAGCAAGGTGCCGCTGCGCGACCGCGACCAGCCCGTCGTGCTGTCGGGCAGCGCCCTCGACCAGCTCGCCAACACCTGCGCCCTGCAATGGTTCCTGGGCCGCGAGGTGAAGGCCGACGCCCCGGCGACCACCGCCCAGGGCTTCGGCAACGTCGTGCACGTCCTGGCCGACGAGGTCGCCTCCGGACGCACCCCCGCCGACCTGGCCGTCCTCATGGAACGCCTGGAGTCGGTGTGGAACGCGCTCGCCTTCGACGCGCCGTGGAAGTCGGAGCAGGAGAAGGGCAACGCGCGCGTGGCGCTCGAGCGCTTCCTGAAATGGCACGTCATGGACCGCGCCGGCCGCACCACGGTGTCCAGCGAGCACGACTTCGACGTCACACTGGAGGCGGGCGACTACGAGGTGCGTATCCGCGGCCAGATGGACCGGGTCGAGGCCGACGGTGACGGCCGTGCCTACGTCGTCGACTTCAAGACCGGCAAGCACGCGCCCACCGCCGGAGAGGTCGCCCGGCACCCGCAGCTCGCCGTCTACCAGCTGGCCGTCCGCGAAGGCGCCGTGGACGACGCCTTCGGGGGCACCCGCCCCGAACCCGGCGGCGCCGAACTCGTCCAGCTCCGGCAGGCCGCCCCCCAGCGCGACGGCGGTGACACCCTGCCCAAGGTGCAGGCCCAGAAGCCCCTGGAGGGGGAGTGGGCGGGCGAACTGCTCGCCACCGCCGCCGGCAAGGTCCTCGACGAGCGCTTCTCGCCGAGCACGGGCCAGCACTGCGCGCACTGCGCCTTCCGCGCCTCCTGCAGCGCCCGACCGGAAGGCCGGCACATCGTCGAATGACCCGGGTGAGCGATCGCACCCAACGCCTCGACCTGCGCTTTCCATCTCCATGACAGCAATCCGGTCCTCCGCTGTCAGCGCCCGCCGCTAGCCTCTGCCCCATGGCCCGCATCACCGACCCCGAGCAGCTCAAGGAGCTCCTCGGCATCCCCTTCACCCCGGAGCAGACGGAGTGCATCACCGCGCCGCCCGCCCCGCAGGTGATCGTGGCCGGAGCCGGATCGGGCAAGACCACCGTGATGGCGGCCCGCGTGGTGTGGCTGGCCGGCACCGGCCAGGTCGCCCCCGAGCAGGTCCTCGGCCTCACCTTCACCAACAAGGCCGCCGGTGAACTCGCCGAACGCGTCCGCAAAGCGCTGGTCAAGGCCGGAGTCACCGACCCCGACACCATCGACCCGGACCACCCCCCGGGCGAGCCGCTGATCTCCACGTACCACTCCTTCGCGGGCCGTCTCCTGACCGACCACGGCCTGCGTATCGGACTCGAACCGACCTCCCGTCTGCTCGCCGACGCCACCCGTTTCCAGCTCGCCGCACGCGTGCTGCGCGCCGCCCCCGGCCCCTACCCGGCGCTGACCCGCTCCTTCCCCGACCTGGTCGGCGACCTCCTCGCGCTCGACGGCGAACTGGCCGAACACCTGGTGAACCCGCAGGAGCTGCGCGACCACGACGCCGGTCTGCTGCACACCCTGGAAGGCGCCCGGCTCAGCAACGCCGACCTGCGCAAGGTGCCCGAGACCGCCGCCGCCCGCCGTGAACTCGCCGACCTGGTGGTCCGCTACCGGGCCGCCAAACGCGAACGCGACCTGCTCGACTTCGGCGACCAGATCGCCCTCGCCGCCCGCCTCGCCACGCTCCCCGAGGTCGGCCGCATCCTGCGCGACGAGTTCAAGGTGGTCCTCCTCGACGAGTACCAGGACACCTCCGTCGCCCAGCGCGTCCTGCTCGCCGGACTCTTCGGCTCCGGCACCGGCCACCCCGTCACCGCCGTCGGCGACCCCTGCCAGGCCATCTACGGCTGGCGCGGCGCCTCCGTCGCCAACCTCGACGACTTCCCCGACCACTTCGCCCACGCCGACGGCAGCCCGGCCCGCCGGCAGGCGCTCGGCGAGAACCGCCGCAGCGGCGGCCGCCTCCTCGACCTCGCCAACGGCCTCGCCGCACCCCTGCGCGCCCTGCACGAGGGGGTCGAGGCCCTGCGCCCGGCCCCCGGCGCCGAACGCGACGGCCTCGTGCGCTGCGCGCTGCTGCCCACCCACGCCGAGGAGATCGACTGGCTCGCCGACTCCGTCGCCCACCTCGTCCGCACCGGAAAGGCGCCCGGCGAGATCGCCGTACTGTGCCGTACGGCGGCCGACTTCGCCGAGATCCAGGGCGCCCTCGTCGCCCGTGACGTGCCCGTCGAGGTCGTCGGCCTGTCCGGGCTGCTGCACCTGCCGGAGGTCGCCGACCTGGTCGCCGTCTGCGAGGTGCTCCAGGACCCCGGCGCCAACGCCTCCCTGGTCCGCCTCCTGACCGGCCCCCGCTGGCGCATCGGCCCCCGCGACCTCGCCCTGCTGGGGCGGCGCGCCCGGCTGCTCGTCGCCCACGCGCGCGCGGACGGCGACGGCGACCCGGACCGCAGACTCGCCGAGGCCGTCGAGGGCGTCGACCCGTCCGAGGTGATATCGCTCGCGGACGCCCTCGACACCTTCCTGGAGACCCCCCTGGCCGGCACCCCCGGTGCGGCCGGCACCGACGGGCTGCCCTTCTCGGCCGACGCGCGCGTGCGCTTCGCCCGGCTGGCCACCGAACTCCGCGACCTGCGCCGCTCCCTGTCCGACCCCCTGATGGACGTCCTGCACCGCGTCCTGGCCGCCACCGGCCTCGAAGTGGAACTGTCCGCCTCCCCGCACGCCCTCGCCGCCCGCCGCCGCGAGACCCTGTCCAACTTCCTCGACGTCGCCGCCTCCTTCGCCGGGAACGACGCCGAGGCCACCCTGCTGGCCTTCCTCGCCTTCCTGCGCACCGCGGCCCAGTACGAGAAGGGCCTCGACAACGCGCTGCCGGGCGGCGAGAACACCGTCAAGGTGCTCACCGCCCACAGGTCCAAGGGCCTGGAATGGGACGTCGTGGCCGTCCCCGGCCTGGTCACCGGCACCTTCCCCAGCGCCCAGGGCCGTGACAAGTGGACCGCGCAGGCCAAGGTCCTCCCGCACGGCCTCCGCGGCGACGCCGACACGCTCCCCGACGTCGCGAGCTGGGACGCCAAGGGCCTCAAGGCCTTCCACGAGGCGATGAAGGACCACCAGTACACCGAGGAGCTCCGCCTCGGCTACGTCACCTTCACCCGCCCCCGCTCCCTGCTGCTCGGCTCCGGCCACTGGTGGGGCCCCACCCAGAAGAAGCCCCGCGGGCCGTCCGGCTTCCTCCAGCAGCTCCATGACCACTGCGCGGCCGGGTACGGCGAGATCGAGGCCTGGGCCGACGAGCCCGGGGAGGACGACGAGAACCCCGCCCTGCGGCGCGCCACCGCCGACCTCGCCTGGCCGCTGCCCCTGGACGAGGAGGCCCTCACGCGCCGCCGTGCCGCCGCGGAGACCGTCATGGCCCATCTGGAGCAGGCGGCGGCCCGGCCGTACGGAGCCCATCCGTACCCAGCACGCCCGGATGCCGCGCACGGGCCGGCGTCCCCCGACGCACCGGTCCACGACGACCCGGAGCGGCCCCCGCCGCCGGACGACGAGCCCTTTCCCGACGAGCCCTTCCTCGACGGGCCTTTCCTCGACGACGACCCCTTCGACCCGGACACGCCGGCCCCCGGCCCGTCCGCCGAGGCCGCCGCGGCCGCCGCGGCAGAGCCGGCACCCGCCGAGGGCACCCCCGCCGAGGACATTCCCGAGGACACCCCTGTCGAGGACACCGCCGACTGGGACTCCTGGACCGCCGACCGCCCCGCCGCACCCCCCGCGACCCGCTCCACCGTCCCCCAGCAGGTCACCGCACCCCCCGGCGGCACCCCCCACCCCGGCCCCGGCACCCCCGACCCGTACCGGACCCCCCTCACCCCCGAGGAGGCCCGCACCGTCGACTCCTGGGACCGTGACCTCGACGCGCTCACCGGCGAGCTCCTGCAGGCCCGCCAGGACATCACCCAGGTCCCCCTGCCGCCGACGCTCACCGCGTCCGAGCTGCTGCGCCTGGCCGCCGACCCGGACGGATTCGCGCAGGACCTCGCCCGCCCCCTTCCGCGCCCGCCGCAGCCCGCCGCACGCCGCGGCACCCGGTTCCACGCCTGGGTGGAGTCCCGCTTCGAGGAACTGCCGCTGCCCCTGCTCGACCCCGACGACCTGCCCGGCAGCGAGGCCGAGATCGCCGACGAGCGCGACCTGGCGGCTCTCAAGGACGCCTTCGAGCGGACCGAGTACGCGCGCCGCACCCCCCACCGCATGGAGTCGCCCTTCCAGCTGGAGATCGCCGGCCGCGTCGTACGGGGCCGTATCGACGCCGTCTACCGCACGGGCGACGGCGACACGGCCACGTACGAGATCGTCGACTGGAAGACCCACCGCAACCGCACCGCCGACCCCCTCCAGCTGGCCCTCTACCGGCTCGCCTGGGCCGAGCAGCAGGGCGTGCCCCTGGAGTCGGTCACGGCCGTGTTCCTCTATGTGCGCGACGGCGAGACCGTACGCCCCGAGGGCCTGCCCGGCCGGGCCGGACTGGAACGGATTCTCCTGGGTCAGGACCCCGGACCACCCCTGTGTGACCAACCGCCCAGCGAGGATGCCGCCGCGGGCGGATAGGCTCGTGACCATGAGCCAGACCCCGGACAGCGCCGTCCGCGCGTACATCGAGCAGCACCGCACCGCCTTCCTGGACGACCTCGCCGCATGGCTGAGGATCCCCTCCGTGTCGGCCCGGCCGGACCACGCACCCGATGTACGGCGCAGCGCGGTCTGGCTCGCCGGCGCCTTCGCCCGGACCGGCTTCCCGGTCGCCGAGGTCTGGGAGACCCCCGGAGCCCCGGCCGTGTTCGCCGAGTGGCCCTCCGACGACCCCGGGGCACCCACGGTCCTCGTCTACGGCCATCACGACGTGCAGCCCGCCGCCCGCGAGGACGGCTGGCGGACGGAGCCCTTCGAACCCGTCGTCCGCGGCGACCGCCTGTACGCGCGCGGGGCCGCCGACGACAAGGGCCAGGTCTTCTTCCACACCCTCGGTGTGCGCGCCCACCTCGCCACCACGGGCCGCGCCGCCCCGGCCGTCCACCTCAAGCTGCTGATCGAGGGCGAGGAGGAGTCCGGCTCCCCGGCCTTCCGGGCCCTCGTCGAGAAGAACGCCGCGCGGCTCGCCGCCGACCTGGTGATCGTCTCCGACACCGGCATGTGGTCCGAGGACACCCCGACGGTGTGCACCGGCATGCGTGGCCTCGCCGAGTGCGAGATCCGGCTGTACGGCCCCGACCAGGACATCCACTCCGGCGCCTTCGGCGGCGCGGTCCCCAACCCGGCGACCGCCGCCGCCCGCCTGGTCGCCGCCCTGCACGACGAGCACGCGCACGTGGCGGTGCCCGGTTTCTACGACGGTGTCGCCGAGCTCACCGACCGCGAACGGGAACTCTTCGCCGAACTGCCCTTCGACGAGCTGAGCTGGCTGCGCACCGCCAAGTCGCACGCCCTCCACGGCGAGGCCGGGCACACCACGCTGGAACGCATCTGGGCCCGGCCCACCGCCGAGGTCAACGGCATCGGCGGCGGTTACCAGGGACCCGGCAGCAAGACGATCATCCCGTCGTCCGCCATGGTGAAGCTCTCCTTCCGGCTGGTCGCCGGCCAGGACCCGGACCACATCGAGACCGCCGTCCGCAGCTGGGCCGCCGTACAGGTGCCCGCCGGGATCCGGCACGAGATCACGTTCGCCCCGGCCACCCGCCCGTGCCTGACCCCGCTCGACCATCCCGCCCTGCAGTCCGTCGTCCGGGCGATGGGCCGTGCCTTCGAGAGCCCGGTGCGGTACACCCGCGAAGGCGGTTCCGGGCCCGCCGCCGACCTCCAGGAGATCCTCGGGGCGCCGGTCCTCTTCCTGGGCGTCTCGGTCCCGTCCGACGGCTGGCACGCCCCCGATGAGAAAGTGGAGATCGGCCTCCTCCTCAAGGGGGCCGAGACCACCGCCTACCTGTGGAACGACCTCGCCGAGAACTGGCCCCATGCCCTCTGACCTTCCCGGGCCCTCCCGAGCGGCGCCGCGCGCGCACACTGGGAAGGGCGACCTTCGCACCCCGTCCCCACCCGGACCCGGTCCCCACCCGTCGTACGACCCGATGAACCGCTTGCCGAACCACACCATTGCACCGGGGGAGTTGGAAGCACTCGTGACCACCTGGACCGACCACACAGCCGACCGCCCCGTCTCGCTCACCGCCCCGAGCGGCATCGACCGGGCCGCCCACCACCGGCTCGACGAGGCCTGGCTGGCCGCGGCGTGGAGTCACCCCACGACCCGCTGCTTCGTGGTCTCCGGCGGCCAGGTCCTCATCGACGAGACGCCGGACGGCCGGACCGAGCTCGTGATGACCCCCTCCTTCGAAGCCCCGCTCACCGAGGCGCACCGCTATTTCCTGGGCATCGACCAGGACGGCATCCGCTACTTCGCCCTCCAGAAGGACGCCCTGCCCGGCCGTATCGACCAGTCGGCGCGCCCGGCCGGACTGCGCGAGGCCGGCCTGCTGCTCTCACCGCGCGACGCCGGTCTGATGGTGCACGCCGTCGGCCTGGAGAACTGGCAGCGCACCCACCGCTTCTGCTCCCGCTGCGGCGAGCGCACGGTGATCGCCGCGGCCGGCCACATCCGCCGCTGCCCGGCCTGCGGCGCCGAGCACTACCCGCGCACCGACCCCGCGGTGATCATGGCGGTCACGGACGGGGAGGACCGCATCCTGCTCGGCCGCCAGGTCCACTGGCCCGAGGGCCGCTTCTCGACCCTCGCCGGTTTCGTCGAGCCCGGCGAGGCCATCGAGCAGTCCGTGCGCCGCGAGGTCCTCGAGGAGGCGGGCATCACCGTCGGCCAGGTCGAGTACGTCGCCAGCCAGCCCTGGCCGTTCCCGTCCAGCCTCATGCTCGGCTTCGTCGCCCGCGCCACCTCGACCGACATCAACGTCGACGGCGACGAGATCCACGAGGCCCGCTGGTTCTCCCGCGACGAACTGCGCGCCGCGTTCGAGTCCGGCGAGGTCCTGCCCCCGTACGGCATCTCCATCGCGGCCCGCCTGATCGAGCTCTGGTACGGCAAGCCCCTGCCGACCCGCACCTTCATCTGACCAGGACGTACGACAAAGACGTACGACACACATGTACGACAGAGGCGGTTCCCGGGACCCCCGGGAACCGCCTCTGTCGTACACGTGTGTCCTGACGACCGCCGCAGCTCAGACGCCGATCTTCTGCTTCACCTGGGCGAGCGAGGGGTTCGTCAGCGTCGAACCGTCGGAGAACAGTACGGTCGGGACCGTCTGATTGCCGCCGTTCGCCTTTTCCACGAAGGCCGCGGACGCCGGGTCCTGCTCGATGTTGATCTCGGTGTACGCGATGCCCTCGCGGTCCATCTGGCTCTTCAGCCGGCGGCAGTAACCGCACCACGTGGTGCTGTACATCGTCACAGTGCCCTGCATCTCGGTCGCGCTCCTCAGGCAGCTCGGGAAAGGGATCCTGCTACGGAACGCGCCTGGCCGGATCGGCATTCCCTCCCGGGGTATGCCGGACAGGACGGAGTCCGTCCGCAGGAGACATGGCCACTGCCCGGGCCGGCGTTCGTACGACCGCAAGGGCTCACCTGTGGACAACCGGCGCAGTCGTCCCGGGCGACCTGGCAGCATGGCCATGTGACAGCAGCAACGCACTCCACCCTCTTCCCGCAGGTACCGGACTCGGCCGACGCGGTGCTCGACGGGCTCGACCCCGAGCAGCGCGAGGTGGCGACCGCCCTGCAGGGACCGGTGTGCGTGCTGGCCGGAGCCGGTACCGGCAAGACCAGGGCGATCACCCACCGCATCGCCTACGGGGTGCGCGCCGGGATCCTCCAGCCGTCCAGCGTGCTCGCCGTCACCTTCACCAACCGGGCCGCGGGCGAGATGCGCGGCCGGCTGCGGCAGCTCGGAGCCCAGGGCGTGCAGGCCCGCACCTTCCACTCGGCGGCGTTGCGGCAGCTGCAGTACTTCTGGCCGAAAGCGGTCGGCGGGTCCCTGCCCCGGCTCGTCGACCGCAAGATCCAGCTCGTCGCGGACGCGGCGGCCGCCTGCCGTATCCGTCTCGACCGGGGCGAGCTCCGGGACACCGTCGCGGAGATCGAATGGGCCAAGGTCACCCAGACGGTGCCCGCCGACTACGCGCCCGCCGCCGTCAAGGCCGGCCGGGCGGCCCCGCGCGACCCGGCCGAGATCGCCCAGCTCTACACGGTCTACGAGGACCTCAAGCGGGAGCGCGCGGTCATCGACTTCGAGGACGTGCTGCTGCTGACCGTCGCCGTCCTGCAGGACCGGCACGACATCGCCGACCAGGTCCGCGCCCAGTACCAGCACTTCGTCGTCGACGAGTACCAGGACGTCAGCCCCCTCCAGCAGCGCCTCCTGGAGCTGTGGCTGGGCGACCGGGACAGTCTCTGCGTGGTCGGCGACGCCAGCCAGACGATCTACTCCTTCACCGGCGCCACCCCCGACCACCTTCTCGACTTCCGCGTCAGACACCCCGGCGCCACCGTCGTGAAGCTGGTCCGCGACTACCGCTCCACCCCCCAGGTCGTCCACCTGGCCAACGGACTCCTCGCCCAGGCCAGTGGCCGCGCCGCGGACCACCGGCTGGAACTGGTCTCGCAGCGTCCCGCGGGCCCCGAGCCCGTCTACACCGAGTACGCCGACGAGCCCGCCGAGGCCGAGGGTGCCGCCCGCCGCATCCGCGAACTGACCGGCGCGGGTGTCCCGGCGAGCGAGATCGCGATCCTCTTCCGCACCAACGCCCAGTCCGAGACCTACGAACAGGCCCTCGCCGACGCCGGGGTCCCCTACCAGCTGCGCGGCGCCGAGCGCTTCTTCGACCGGCCCGAGGTACGCAAGGCGATCACTGAACTGCGTGCCGCCGCCCGCTTCGGCCGCAACGACGCCCTCCTCGACGACACCGTGGACCTGCACTCCCAGGTGCGGGCCGTCCTCTCGGGAGCGGGCTGGACCCCGCTTCCCCCGGCCGGTTCCGGCGCCGTCAGGGAGCGCTGGGAGTCGCTGGCCGCGCTGGCCGACCTCGCGCGGGCCTTCGCCGCCGTGAAGCAGGACGCGACCCTCGGCGACCTCGTCGCGGAGCTCGACGAGCGGGCGGGCGCCCAGCACGCCCCGACCGTCCAGGGCGTCACCCTCGCCTCGCTGCACTCGGCCAAGGGCCTGGAATGGGACGTTGTCTTCCTGGTGGGGGTCGCCGACGGGATGATGCCGATCAGCTACGCCAGAACCGGTGAACAGATCGAGGAGGAGCGCCGTCTCCTCTATGTCGGGGTGACCCGCGCCCGCGAGCTGCTCCAGCTGTCCTGGTCGCTCACCCGGTCCCCCGGCGGCCGTCCCGGCCGCCGCCCCAGTCATTTCCTCGACGGACTGCGCCCCGGCTCCGGGTCCGCGGCGGGCCGTGCCCCCGCGGGTGCGTCCGGCGGGGGTGTGGAACGCGGGCGCGTCACCGCCGCCGGTGCCGCCGCCCCCGTCCCGCGCCGTACCCAGCGCAGCCCCGCCCGCTGCCGGGTCTGTGGCCGCAGTCTGACCGAGGCCGGTGAGATGAAGCTGATGCGCTGCGAGGACTGCCCGTCCGACATGGACGAAGGACTGTACGAGCGGTTGCACGAGTGGCGCGCCGAACAGGCACGGCTCAGCGGGCAGCCGCCGTTCTGCGTTTTCACCGACAAGACACTGGTGGCCATCGCCGAGACGGTCCCGGAAGGCGACGGCGAGCTCGCCAGGATCCCGGGGGTGGGAGTGCGCAAGCTGCGCCGCTACGGGACCGATGTCCTGGCCATCTGCGCAGGCCGGGAGCCCGACGGGGCCGCGGCCGGGGAGTGACGCCAACTCGTCGCAAAAATAGTTTGCGCAAGTCCCGGCAATCCCCATAGGTTCTAGGCACGGAAACAGCGACCTTCTCGGAGGCACTGATTCCGTGTTCTACTTGCATACCCGACGGACCGGTTCACCCCGGTCCCCCAGACGCCGAGAGGAGGCGAGTCCAGTGATCAGCATCGAGACCAGCACCAGCAGCCTCGTCAAAATGACCGATCGCTCGGCCGTCTCCGCGTGCATGCTCGGCGTCTCCAACCCGGGCACCGGTCTGTCCGGCATCCGTGCCGTGCGTCCGGCGTCCTCTGCGCCTCTGGTCGGTCTTCCCGTCCGTGAGCGCAATGAGCGACCGACCGAGGCACTGGAAGCAGTAGGGGCACAGGCACACGCCTATGCCTTCACGGCAGCCGGTGCCGGATTCCGGAAGCAGACGACGCAGCACCACCTGATGTGGGCCTTCCGTGGGCCAGAACCCTGGAGTGATCCAGTCTGATCGCCGATCAGGCCGGCGCCTTCAGGGCCGCGGAACCCCACCCGGGATCCGCGGCCCTTCTGTTTTCCCCGAACGGGGACGACGGACCGAAGGGGCCTCGGGACGAGCAACACCACCGGTACCAGCCGCAACCCGGTCCGACCCGACCGGAACGACCAGACGAGGAAGACGAACCGTGCAACTCGAAGCGCACGCCCCGTCCGTACCGCCTTCCGAAACGATCCCCCCGCCCGGCCTCACGGAGGACTCCACCTTGTTCCCGCTCACCGCGCTCACCGCGCTCGACGACGCCATCGAGAGCCTCGGCGTGCCCGTCCCCTGCCGTTCCAACGACCCGGAGGTCTTCTTCGCCGAGTCGCCGGCGGACGTCGAGTACGCCAAGGCCCTCTGCCGCACCTGCCCGCTGATGGAGGCCTGCCTGGCCGGCGCCCAGGAGCGGCGCGAGCCCTGGGGCGTCTGGGGTGGCGAGCTGTTCGTCCAGGGCGTCGTCGTCGCCCGGAAGCGGCCGCGTGGCCGCCCGCGCAAGAACCCGGTCACGGCATGAACATCCCCGGAACCATCGACCGCCCCCTCACGCACGATCCCAGGAAACAGGCCCCGATGAAGCCGTCCCTCAGCGAGCCCACCGGCTCGGCGACCCCGGACTCCACCACCGGTGCGAACGACTCGCGCCAGAACAGGACCCGAGAGATGCAACTCATCCCAGAAGCTCTGGCTCGTGCGCAGATGCACGAGCGGATGCATGACGCCGAGCGGGAGCGCCGGGCCATGAGCCTGGTGGTCGCCCGCCGGATGCAGCGCCGGGCCGAGCGCGCGTCCCTGCGTGCCCGCCGCGCGCTGGCCATGGCAGTGATGCAGTAACACCGTGACGCGGTGACCCCCTGCGGGGCCGCCCAGTGGTGCGACCGCCGCGCGAGTGAACCGCCTCGCGGTGCGCCGGTGCCCCGAACCCGGGGCCCGGCGCACCGCCCGTGGGGGCCGGGACGGGTAGACGGACCGGTCCCCCGCCCGGTGACGAGCGCCGGGTGCCGGTGCGGGTCCGGCGGCGCCGTGCCCGCAGCGTGCGGAGCCCCGCGTGCGGAGCCGTCCGGCTCAGGCCTCGGCGGCCGACTCCTCGTCATCGGCCTCCGGCACGAAGCCCGGCAGCCACTCCTCCAGTTCCTCGCGCAGCCCCACTGTCGCGCCCAGCTGGCACAGGACTCCGATGGTGCTCAGCGTCACGCGGTGGATCAGCAGGTACGAGGGCGGCAGATTGAGCTGCTTGGCCAGCTGGTAGGCGGGGGAGCGGGGATCGGCGATCCGGGCCGCCTGGCTGCGCATCCAGCCCCGGGTGAAGGTGAACTCGTCCGCCTGGGCCGGTTCGATGATCGGCAGCAGATAGTCCAGCACCGCGTCGGGATCCAGCTCGACCGACTCCCTGACGAACCCTTCCTCGCACAGCATCTCGTAGACGGACTCGGCGTCGCCGTCCAGCGTCATGCGCAGTGCCCCGCCGATCGGCGTGGGCAGACCGCCGGGCAGCCGGTCGACCGTGCCGAAATCCAGCACCCCGAGCCGCCAGCCGCCGTCCGGACCGCCGGGAAGCAACCGGAAGTTGCCCGGATGCGGGTCGGCGTGCAGCAGGCCGGTGCGGGCGGGGCCGGAGAAGAGGAAACGGGCGAGCAACTGCCCGGCCCGGTCGCGCTGTTCCCGGGTGCCGTCCGAGATGATCTCCGAGAGCGGGATCCCGTCCATCCACTCGGTGACCAGCACCTGGTCGCCCTGGTGCACCACCGCCGGGACCGCGAAGTCCGGGTCGCCCGTGAACTCCTCGGCGTGCACCTGCTGGGCCTGCGCCTCCAGGCCGTAGTCCAGCTCCTCGGAGACCCGGTCGCGCAGTTCGGTGATCAGCGGCTTGACGTCCATCCCGGGGACGAGCGGCCCCAGCAGCCGGGCGAAGCGGCTCAGCTGGGTCAGGTCCGACAGCAGGGCCTCGCCGGCGCCCGGGTACTGCACCTTGACGGCCACCTCGCGCCCGTCGTGCCACACCCCCCGGTGCACCTGGCCGATCGACGCCGCCGCCGACGGCTTGTCCTCGAACTCCAGGAACAGTTCCTGCCAGTCCTCCCCGAGCCGCTCCGCGAGCGCCGCGTGCACACTGCTCGTCGGCATCGGCGGCGCGGCCTCCTGAAGCTTCGTCAGAGCCGCCCGGTAGGGACCGGCGACCTCCTCGGGGAGCGCGGACTCGAAGACGGACAGCGCCTGCCCGAACTTCATGGCACCCCCCTTCAGCTCCCCGAGCACCTTGAACAACTGCTCCGCGGTGCGCTGCTGCAGCTCACGGCCGACGATCTCCGCGGACTCGCCCACGATTCTCTTGCCGAGGCCCCAGGTCGCCCGTCCGGCGAAGCCGAGCGGGAGCGCGGCGAGCTTGGCGGTCCGGGTGACCGCCTTCCGGGGAAGATCAGACATGCGCCCTCCAGGTCCCAGTCGGCCGCGCCGCGTCTGCCCTGTGTCCCTCGGGCGACGGCCGCTGCTCCGCCATTCTCTCGTGCGGCACTCCGTCCTCCGCGGTGTGTTCCTCCTCACCGTGTGCCGCGCCGGTCCGCACGCCCCTCTGCGCGTCCTGCCGCCGGCCCTCCGGGGAGGCCCCGCACCGGCAGGCCGGGTGCGGTACGACCTGCCGGGCACGCCAGTGCAGGGCGGGCAGTGCCACCTCCCAGCGTGCACCCGCGCTCGACGGTGTGTCCCCGGCCAGGAAGGAAAGAGCGTGCGCGGCGGCGAGCCCGGCGACCGTCGTGGCGAGCGTCAGGTCGCAGGCGCGCACCGGGCGGGGCCGGCCGGTGCGCCACTGTGCCACAAGTCGCGGCCAGACCGGGTCCCGGTCGGTGCGGCCGTGCTGGAGGCAGCCCGCACATCCGGTGGCACCGGGCAGGACGAAGGGGCCCACGACGCCGGTCGCCTCCACCACACCGGCGTAGAGATGGGGGGTCCCGGACTCGATCAGCGGGGCTGCGCGGGCCGGGTCGGGCGTGTGCACCGAGACGTCGTCGCGCGGGGTGAGGATCACCAGTGACAGGCCCGGCTCACCGTCCCCGGGCGGCCACGGCCGGCGTCGGCGCGGCGGGGTGTCCGGTGCCGCCCGGCGCACGGCCCGGCGGGCGGCCTCGGTCCGCCGTTCGCCGACGGACTCGGCGGGCAGCCCGCCCGGCGTCACGTCCCACGGCTCCACGCACCCGATGTCCCGCACCTCGACCTCGCCGACCCCGGCCGCCGCCAGCAGGGCGGCCACCTGGGTACCCACCCGGCCCGCGCCCCTCACCTGTACCCGCTGGGCGCGGCGGGCCGCCAGGCGGGCGACCGGTTCGCCGGGCCGGGAGGTGGTCAGCGACAGCGAGGCCAGATCGGGCAGCAGCCGTTCGAAGGCGTCCTTGCGGGCACGCAGCGCCTCGCCCGGGGCGCCGCCTCCCGTGGCGTCGTCGAGCAGTCCCGCCTGCTCCAGGCGTTCGACCAGCTCGTCGACCTGAGGGTCGGGCAGGTCCATGCGGTGCCCCTCCTCGCGCAGCAGCCCGATGCCGCGGGTGCCGTCGAGCAGGTCGAGGAAACTTCCCGTGGCCGTGTCCACCGGCCCCAGTGTCAGTGCGTGCGCCGGGGTCATCCCGAACTGCACGGTGTTGAGGTCGCGCCAGCCGCGCCGCAGCGCGGGCTTCACCAACGGATGCATGACAGGCCCCCGTAGCCCTGGAGAGTGTGCCGGTGCGTCGGAGGAGCCAGGCGGGTGGAACCAGACAGGTGGAACCAGACACGTGAAGCAGGGCGGTGGAGCCCGGCCGGTGGTCCGCCGACGGGTCCCAGCATGCCCGGACCGGCCGAGCGGTGCCGCGCGTTGTCCACAAGCGAGAGGTATAAGTCGTACGAACGGCAGGTGTTGGTCCTGTGCAGCGGATCCCCGGTCGGGGATCGGCACCGGGCCGCTGCGGACCCGGGACTTCCCGCGTGCGCAGCGGGTAACGTCGGGGCGTGCCCGCCGACCCACTCGACCGCCCCGGAACACCGCAGCGCAGCACGACGAGCCTGCCCCCCGACGGCTCGGCGACCGACGCCATCGAGGTGCGTCGCAGCAGCCGCAGACGCCGGACGGTCTCCGCGTACCGCGAGGGTGATCGCACCGTCGTCCTGATCCCCGCCCGGATGTCCGAGGCGGAGGAGCGGCGCTGGGTGAGCGTCATGCTCGACAAGCTGGCCGCCCAGGAGAGCAGGCGGACGCCCGGTGACGGTGAACTGGCCGAGCGGGCCCGGCGGCTGTCGGACCAGTACTTCGGCGGCCGGGCGCGGCCCGTCTCCGTGCGCTGGGTCACCAACCAGAACACCCGCTGGGGTTCGTGCACCCCGGCCGAGGGCAGCATCCGTCTCTCGCACCGGTTGCAGGGCATGCCCGAGTACGTCGTCGACTACGTGCTGTGCCACGAACTCGCGCATCTGCTGGTGCCCGGTCACGGCCCCGACTTCTGGCGGCTGCTGCGGTCGTATCCGCGCACCGAGCGGGCGAAGGGCTATCTCGAAGGGGTGGCCGCGGCCGCCCGGCTGCCGCATCCCCCGGCCGGCCGGGACGAGTGAACCGCGTACGGACCCGCGCGACCCCGTACGACCTCGCCCGATGCCGTACGACACGGCTGAGCGCGGATTGTGTACCGGGTCTGTACCGGACTTCGTCGGGTTCCGGTGTTTGCGGTTAGCCTGGCGCGACGCACTCGCATTCGGGATGGGGGACGGTCGTAACGCATGCCCAGGGAATTCCAGCGCGGCCACAAGGCCAGGATCAGTGACCTCACCGCGGGCACGGATCTGTACGTAGGCGTGCAGATCTCCGCCCCCGGGCTGTCCTTCGACATCAGCTGCTTCGGCCTCGACGCCGGTGAACGGCTCTCGGACGACCGCTACTTCATCTTCTTCAACCAGCCCAAGTCCCCCGAGGAGTCGCTGCAGCTGCTGGGCGCCCAGGCGGGCGACACGGAGTCCTTCCGGGTGACGCTCGACCGGATCCCGCCGCAGATCCACAAGCTGTCGTTCACCGCGACGATCGACGGCGCCGGGCAGATGTCCCAGATCGGCCCCGGATACCTGCGGATCGTGGCGGGCGGCGAGGAGGTGGCCCGGTACTCCTTCAGCGGCTCGGAGTTCACCACCGAGCGGGCCGTGATGCTCGGCGACCTCTATCTCAAGGACGTCTGGCGGTTCGCGGCCGTCGGCCAGGGCTTCGACGGCGGCCTGGAGGCGCTGCTGAAGAACTTCGGCGGCGAGGTCATGGAGGAGGAGGCGCCCGCCCCGGCTCCCGCCCCGCAGACCGGCGCCGTTCCCGGCTTCGCCGCGCCGTCGCAGTCCGCCGCGCCCCCCGCGTTCGGCGCGCCCGCGGCCCCGCCCGCTCCGGCCCCCGCGCCGCAGGGCTTCGCGCCCCCGGCCGCACCCACACCGCCCCCGGCGCCCGCGCCCCCGGTGCACGCCGCCCCGACGATCATCGCGCCCCTGGCCCCGCCCGGCATCGGCACGGTCCCGCCGCCCGCCCCGGCCCCCGCGCCCTACGGCCGGCCCCAGCCGCCGTACGGCCAGCCGGCCCCCGGTCAGACTCCGCCCGCGCCCCCCGGTTACGGGCAGCCCCCGGCTCCGCCGGCACCCCCCGGTTACGGGCAGCCCGCACCCCCGCCGGGCTACGGCCAGCAGCCGCCGTTCGGCCAGGTACCCGGCCAGCCCGGCGGCTACGCGGTCCCGCAGGGCGCGCCCCAGGGCGGCGCCGGTGTGACCGCCGCGCTCCAGAAGTACAGGGAGACGCCCACCGGACAGCGCTGGACCCTGCAGAACGGCAAGCTCGTCCGGGTCGACCTCGGCGTGGGCGGCCAGCCCGTGCTGGCCAGGCAGGGCAGCATGGTGCTGTACCAGGGCAAGGTCGACTTCGGCTACAAGGGCGCGGGCTTCGCGGGCCGTATCGTCGGCAACGCCACCGGCCAGGAGATGCAGCTGATGCGCTGCACCGGCCAGGGCCAGGTGTTCCTCGCCGAGAACTCCGCCCATCTGCACCCGGTCGAGCTCCAGGGCGACGCGATCTGCGTCTCCGCCGAGAACGTCCTCGCCTTCGACGAGACCCTCCAGTACGAGGTCCGCCGTATCGAGGGACACGGCATCCCCGGCGGTGCCCTGTTCACCATGCAGTTCCAGGGGACCGGCACGATCGTCGTCAAGACGCACGGCACGCCCGTCGTCCTGCCGGTGACGCCGACGACGTTCGCCGACTGCCAGGCGGTGGTCGCCTGGTCGGCCGCCTCCCAGGTGATCGTCTCCAGCCAGGTCCGGATGCGGCGCAACGCCTACCCCGGCGACACCGGCGAGAGCGTCAACCTCCAGTTCCGGGGCGCGCCCGGCAACTTCATCGTCGTCCAGCCCTACGAGATCTGAGGGAGCCCGTCATGACCCAGCCGCTCGCGGGCTACGCCCCCGCCCCCGTCACCGCCCGCATGGAGAACCACGGCAGCCACATGCTGAAGGTCGCCATGCAGTCCGGCAGCGATCTCCTCGCGCGCACGGGCTCGATGATCGCCTACGAGGGCTTCGTCCAGTACGAGCCCAACCCGCCGGCCGTGCGCCAGATCGCCCGTGACTGGCTCACCGGCGAGGGCGCGCCCCTGATGAAGTGCTCCGGCGACGGACTGCTCTATCTCGCCGACTACGGCGCCAACGTCGTCGTGATCAACCTCAACGGCGACGGCATCTCCGTCAACGCCACCAACCTGCTCGCCTTCGACGCCCATCTGACGTGGGGCGTGGAGCGGGTCAAGGGCCTCGCCAAGTTCGCCGGGCAGGGTCTGTGGAACACCAAGATCTCCGGGCAGGGCTGGGTGGCGCTGACCTCCCGCGGCGAGCCCATCGTCGTCGACTGCGGCGGCGGCGAGGACGAGACGTACGTCGACCCGGACGCGCTGGTCGCCTGGTCGCCGAACCTCAAGGTGAAGGGCAAGCGCAGCTTCAAGGCGCAGTCACTGATCGGCCGGGGCAGCGGCGAGGCCTTCCAGATGGCCTTCTCCGGTCAGGGCATCGTCGTCGTCCAGCCCAGCGAGGACAGCACCGACCGCCTCCGGTTCCGGGGCTGAGGGGGAGCAAGGATCACCATGCAGAGCCCGCTTTTCGCCTTCAACGACGCCCAGACCCAGGACCGCTGGAGCCTGCAGAACAAGCAGATGCTGCGCGTCGCGCTGGGCGGTCACGACGACATCCTCGCCCGCAAGGGCACCATGGTCGCCTACCAGGGACTCGTCGAGTTCGACGCCGAGTACCGCAGCAACGGTCAGGCACGCGCGCGTGCCCACACCGGCGAGGGACTCGACCTGATGCGCTGCCACGGGCAGGGCACCGTCTACCTCGCCAACCTCGCCCAGTACGTCCATGTGATGGACGTCGAGCAGGACGGGCTCACCGTCGACAGCAGCTATGTGCTGGCGATGGACTCCTCCCTGCACCACGAGGTCATCGCCGTCGACAGCCTCTACGGCATCTCCGGGTCCGGGAAGTACCAGCTCAACATCAGCGGGCACGGCAAGGTCGCCCTGATGACCTCCGGCGCGCCGCTGCTGATGCAGGTCACCCCGGACAAGTACGTCAACTGCGACGCCGACGCCATCGTCGCCTGGTCCACCGCGCTGCGGGTCCAGATGCAGGCCCAGACGCACTCCAGCGGGGTGTGGCGCCGCCGGGGCAACACCGGAGAGGGCTGGGAGCTGAGCTTCATGGGCAGCGGCTTCGCGCTGGTGCAGCCCAGCGAGCTGCTGCCGCCGCAGAACGCGGTGATCGGCCAGGGCGTCGCCGCCCAGTTCGGCATGGGGCAGCAGGGCGCGCGCGGCGCCAACCAGGGCAACGCCTGGAGCTGAGCCGTCGGCCTGACGGCGCGGCCGGAGAGGTAAGGGGTGCCTGCCCGTGCGGGCGCCCCTTACGTTCGCCCCGCCCCGCCGCGTCGCCGCTGCCTGCGGTCCGGCACCCGGCGGGTCACAGCCGGGCGCGCGTCGCCTCCAGCAGCCGTACGACGGACTCGTCGGCCACGTCCGGGACCTCGCCGTAGGGGAACCAGCGCACGTCCAGCGACTCCTCGCTGACGGCGTGCACCGCGCCGGGCGGGGCGAGGGCCGCGTACTGCACGTCGTAGTGCCGGTGGCAGGGCGGCGGGATCGGATGCCGGTCCAGGCGCACCGGGCCGCCCGGCAGCAGCGCCAGGCCCGAGACGCCCGATTCCTCGGTGGCCTCGCGCAGGGCGGCGTCCGCCAGCGTGCCGTCGCCCGGCTCGCAGTGGCCGCCCGTCTGGAGCCACATCCGCAGCTTCCGGTGCAGCGTCAGCAGCACCCGCCCGCGCACCGGGTCGATCACCAGGGCGCTGGCCGTGACATGCCCGGCGCCGCAGGACTTCCACACGCCGTCCGGGTGGGCCGCCAGATGGTCCAGATAGTCCTGGCGCAGCGCGTCCTGGCCCTCGTGGTTCTTCAGCACGAGGACCGCGTCGTCGTACAGGTTCACTCGGTGCCGTCGCCCCCGTCGGCCTTGCCGTGCCCCTCGCCGCCCGTGTCGCCCTCGTCGTCCTTGCGCAGGTCGGGCTTGGAGCCCTGGCCCGACGCCGCGTCGCCGAGGAGCTTGTCGAGCTCGGAGAAGTCCAGCTGCTCGCGGTGCACGAAACCGTCCGGATCGTCCAGGTCGGAGGCCGTGGGCAGCATGTCCGGGTGGGCCCACAGGGCGTCCCTGCCGTCCACCCCGCGCGCGTCCGTGAGCGAGGCCCACAGCCGGGAGGCGTCGCGCAGCCGGCGCGGGCGCAGCTCCAGACCGATCAGGGTGGCGAACGTCTGCTCCGCGGGACCGCCCGTCGCCCGGCGGCGGCGCAGCGTCTCGCGCAGCGCGTCCGCGGACGACAGACGCGGCTTCGCGGCAGCGTGGACCACCGCGTCCACCCAGCCCTCCACGAGCGCCAGAGCCGTCTCGAGACGGGCCAGGGCCTGCTTCTGCTCCGGGGTGTCCTCCGGCTGGAACATGCCCTGCTGGAGGGCGTCCTGCAGCTGCTCCGGGTTCTGCGGGTCGAACTGGCCGACCACGTCCTCCAGCTTGGCCGTGTCGACCTTGATCCCGCGCGCGTACCCGTCGACCGCGCCGAACAGGTGCGAGCGCAGCCACGGCACGTGCGCGAACAGCCGCTGGTGGGCCGCCTCACGCAGCGCGATGTAGAGCCGCACCTGGTCCTTCGGCACGCCGAGGTCCTTGCCGAAGGCCTCGATGTTGACCGGCAGCAGTGCCGCCCGGCCCGCCGGGCCGAGCGGCAGCCCGATGTCGGTCGAGCCGACGACCTCGCCCGCGAGCACCCCGACGGCCTGCCCGATCTGCGTGCCGAACATGGCGCCGCCCATCGAGCGCATCATGCCGATCAGCGGGCCCGCCATGGCCTGCATCTCCTCCGGCAGGACCTCGCCCATCGCGGTGCCGACGCGCTCGGCGACCGGGTCGACCAGCTCCTGCCAGGCGGGCAGGGTCGCCTCGACCCACTCCGCACGGCTCCACGCCACGGCGGAGCCGGAGCCCGACGGCAGCGCCGTCACGTCGTCCAGCCACAGGTCGGCCAGGCGGACGGCCTCCTGCACCGCGGAGCGCTCGGCGGGACCGGTGCTCGCGTCCTTGACGCCGTCAGGGGTGCCCTGGGAGACCGTCTGGCGGGCGATCTGCTTGGCCATGTCCCAGTTCACCGGGCCGCCCTCGTAGGAGAGCATCTGGCCCAGCTGCTGGAACGCGGCGCCCAGATCGCCGGGGTTCAGCGACCCGAACATGGCGGCGAGCGGATTGTCGGCGCCGGGGCCGCCGGCTCCGGACAGCCCGAAGCCGAACGGGTTGGCCGGTCCCTGCCCACCGCCGCTCTGCTGGTCCTTCTTCTTGCCCTCGTCGCCGTCGTCCGGCTCCTCCGGCGGAAGGCCGAATCCGAATGGGGTGTCACTCACGGGATTCCTCGGCTGGTTAAGGCCACCGGTTCTCTCCGGCGGCTCGGCTGCCCTGCAACACCACCCAGCGTAGACACCCGGACCCGTTCGGGCCTCGGTGCTTCGCCGACACTCGGCCTGCGGCAGGATGGATGTCACCTGGTACGTACGCGTCACTCGCGCCCGTATTGACGACAACCGCTGGAGACGCCCGGTGAGTTCCCCAGATCCGCAGGTTCGCGCAGCGCGAAACCACTCAACCACGCCCGCCGTGCGCGGGCCCGTCGTCGCGGTCACCGGCGCGGCGACCGGTGTCGGGGCGCTGCTCACCGAGCGGCTCGCCGCCTCCGGCGGGATCAAGCGGGTCGTCGCGATCGACGAGCGGCGGGGCGAGTGCGAGGCGGCTCAGTGGCACATCCTGGACGTGCGCGATCCGGCCATCGCCGACAAGCTGCGCGGGGCGGACGTCGTGGTGCACCTGGCGCTCGACCTGGACCTGGAGACCGATGCGGCGGCGCGCACGGCCTACAACGTGCGTGGCACGCAGACCGTGCTGACGGCCGCCGCCGCGGCCGGGGTGCACCGGGTGGTGCTGTGCACGTCGGCCATGGTCTACGGGGCGCTGCCGGACAACGAGCTGCCCCTGTCGGAGGAGGCCGAGCTGCGGGCGACGGCCGAGGCCACCGGGGTCGGTGACCTGCTGGAGATCGAGCGGCTCGCCCGGCGCGCGCCCCGCGCGCACCCCGGCCTCAATGTCACCGTGGTGCGTCCCGCTGTCCTCGTCGGCGGCACCGACACCGCGCTGACCAGGTATTTCGAGTCGCCCCGGCTGCTGGTCGTCGCCGGGTCGCGGCCCGCGTGGCAGTTCTGCCACGTGGAGGACCTGTGCAGTGCCCTGGAGTACGCCGTCCTGGAGAAGGTCGACGGGGAGCTGGCGGTGGGCTGCGACGGCTGGCTGGAGCAGGAGGAGGTCGAGGAGCTCAGCGGGATCCGGCGGATGGAGCTGCCGTCGGCGGTCGCCCTGGGCGCGGCGGCCCGGCTGCACCGTATCGGGCTGACCCCCTCCCCGGCCGGTGACCTGGCCTACACGATGTACCCGTGGGTGGTCAGCGGGAGCCGGCTGCACGACGCGGGCTGGCGGCCCGGCTGGACCAACGAGGAGGTGCTGGCGCAGCTGCTGGAGGAGGTCGCGGGCCGGCACACGGTCGCGGGCCGGCGCCTCGGACGCAAGGACGCGACGGCCGCGGGCGCGGCGGGCGCCACGGTGGCGCTGCTGGGCGCGGCGGCCGTCGTACGGCGTGCGCGCAAGGCGCGGCGGCGGATCTGAGCGCGGCGGACGGCCGCTTTCCCGCCGGGCACGCGCGCGCGTGCGGCGCGCGAACGTTTCCCGCGCTCCCGGGTGTGGGGCACGATGGACCCATGGCATCCCTCAACGACCATCCGGGCGAGCAGGCCGCACAGGACCCCGTCAAGCTGATCGCCATCCGTGAGACCGCCCTCTCCGTGGACGAGGTCTTCCAGGCGGTCGGGGACTCCGCGGCCGGTGGCATCGCCCTGTTCGTCGGAACCGTCCGCAACCATGACGGAGGCGCCGACGTCGACGAGCTCGGCTACTCGAGCCATCCCGGCGCCGAGGCGGAGCTGCGGCGTGTCGCCGAGAAGGTCGTCGCCGAGTACCCGGTACGCGCGCTGGCCGCCGTCCACCGGGTGGGCGACCTGAAGGTGGGGGACCTCGCCGTCGTCGTCGGCGTGTCGTGCCCGCACCGGGCGGAGGCGTTCGAGGCCTGCCGGAAACTGATCGACGACCTCAAGCACGAGGTGCCGATCTGGAAGCACCAGAGGTTCTCCGACGGCACGGAGGAGTGGGTGGGCGCCTGCTGAGCCCCCTCGCGCCCCGGTGCGCCCCTCTCCGCGGTCTCCGAGGTCCTCCGCTTGCGTAACCGCGTCCCTGGCGTGCGCGTTGTCGTTGCTGATGTTTAATCTGCTGATCAGTAAGTTCGCAGTGACGTGTGGGGTCGGGAGGTCGGCATGGCGGCGCTCACCTGGCTGCTGATTCCGTTTGCGGCGGCGGTCGGTGCGGGAGTGTGGGGCAGTTGGGCCAACAGGACCCGCAAGGCCCGCAGCGACGGACCCGAGCTGGACGGGTACGCCCGGTTCCGCGAGGCCATGGAGCGGACCCGCTCCGGCACCTGAGGACGGCCGGGGAGGAACGGCCCTGACGGCACTCCGACAGAAACGTCCCGTACTGTCGTGCCATGCCACGCCGCACCGCGACGATGCTCGCCTCCACCCTCATGCTGATCGCGCTCCTGTGCGCGGGAGTGCTCATCCCCGTGCCCTACGCGGAGATGTCCCCGGGACCCACGGTGAACACCCTCGGCGAGCACGGCGGCGCGCCGGTGCTGCAGATCTCCGGACACAAGACGTACGCCACGAGCGGTCACCTGAACATGACCACCGTGCGCGTCACCAGCGCCGACTACCGGATGAACCTGATCGAGGCGCTGTACGGCTGGCTCGCGCACGACACCAAGATCGTGCCCCACGACACGCTCTACCCCGACGGCAAGACCGAGGAGCAGTCGACCCAGGAGAACGCCGAGGAGTTCAGCCAGTCCCAGGAGAGCGCCAAGGTCGCGGCCCTGAAGGAGCTCAAGATCCCGGTCAGGTCCTGGGTGATCGTCTCGACGGTCGTCAAGGACTCCCCGGCCGAGGGCCGCCTGCACGCCGGTGACGTGATCAAGGCCGTGGACGGCGCGGCCGTCGACCAGCCCTCGGACGTCGCCAAGCTGGTGACCAAGCACAAGCCGGGCCAGCAGGTCGTCTTCACCGTCGTCCCCGCCAAGGCGCAGGCGGCCGCGGAGAAGGCGAACAGAACGGCGACGAAGACCGAGAAGGTCACGATCACGACCGCGACCTCCCACGACACCGGTGCCGAGCGGGCCATCGTCGGGATCTCCGCCGGGACCGACCACACCTTCCCGTTCAGCATCGACATCAAGCTCGCCGACGTCGGCGGCCCCAGCGCCGGACTGATGTTCGCGCTCGGCATCTACGACAAGCTCACCCCGGGCAGCCTCACCGGCGGCACGTTCGTCGCCGGTACCGGCACCATCGACGACGACGGCAAGGTCGGCCCCATCGGCGGCATCGAGATGAAGACGGTCGGCGCCCGCGACAAGGGCGCCCGGTTCTTCCTGACCCCCGCCGAGAACTGCGCGGCCGCCGCCAAGGACACCCCGAGCGGGCTGCGGCTCGTCAAGGTCTCCACCATCGACGACGCCATCGGCGCCCTCAAGGACATCCGCAGCGGCGACACCGCCGCCCTCCCGAAGTGCTCGGCCAAGGGCTGACCCCCCCGCACGGCGGCTGACGCCCCTGGGACAGCCGGCCGCCATGGAACGGCAGGTGCTAGTCCTCGAACGTCGTGGAGAGCGCGTCCGCGAGGCCCGGTACCAGGTCGGGGCCCGTGAGGACGTCCGTCGCCGCGTCCTTGTCGCGCAGCCTGAGCGCCGCCTCACGGGTGCCGTCGCGCAGCACCGCCACCGTCATGCGCACCTCCTGGCGCTCCGGGTGCCCGGCCACCCACGAGGCCAGCCGCGCCCCGTCCAGGCCCTGCGGCACGGACGCCTCGGCGGACGGCGGCAGCATCAGCCGCTCCACGGTGAGTGCGCAGCCGGCCACCGCCTCCGGCCAGGCGATCGTGCCCAGGAACTCGTCGAGCGGCTTGTCCGTTGGCACTTCGTCCTGCTCGATCGGGGTGAGACCGGTGACCACCGGCTCGTCCTCCAGACCGAGCTGGGCCGCGAGCGCGGGTTCCTGGGACCGCAGGTGCGCGGTGTCGACGAGGGCGAAGAGGCGGGCGGGCTGGTCCCAGCCGAGGCCGGAGGCGTACTCGTCGATCTCGAGCACGGCCCGGGTGAGCGGGGTGGCTGCCATGGGAGTGTTGGACATGGTCACAATCCTGCCTCGTTCCGGACCGGAACCGGGAACCGGTTAAACGGTGAGTAAGTTGCATAGGTGAGGCCCCCCGACCCCGGGGGGCCGCGGACGGTCCACGAACCCGAGGACCTGACGGATCGACAGCGAACTTCGAGGTGCGCACCTTGGCTTTCCAGATGCCGGACCGCGGCGGAGGCCCCACGGGGCCGCGGATCAGAGTGGGACGACCGTCCCGGCGGGCCCGGTCCCTGCTCATGACGCTGGGCGTCCTCGCCGTCCTCGGCATGGCGTTCACCATGTTCGCGGGCTTCTGGACCGACTGGCTGTGGTACCGGTCGGTGCACTACTCGTCGGTGTTCACCACCACCCTGTGGACCAAGATCGGCCTGTTCTTCGTCTTCGGCCTGCTGATGGCGGTCTCGGTCGGTGTCAACGTCTGGTTGGCGCACCGGCTGCGGCCCCCGCTGAGCGCCATGTCGATGGAGCAGCAGAGCCTCGACCGGTACCGGATGGGCATCGCGCCGTACAAGAAGTGGCTGCTGCTGTCCGTCACGGCCCTGGTCGGGCTGGTCGCGGGCGCCTCCGCGTCGAGCCAGTGGCGGGTCTGGCTGATGTGGGTCAACGGTGTGCCCTTCCACCAGAAGGACCCGCAGTTCCACCTGGACGTCGCCTTCTACGCCTTCGACCTGCCCTGGTACCGGTTCCTGCTGGGTTTCGGATTCGCGACCGCGATCCTCTCGCTGATCGCCGCGGCCCTCACCCACTACCTCTACGGCGGGCTGCGCCTGACCAGCCCCGGCGCGCGCGCCACGGGCGCCGCCACCGGACATCTGTCGGTGCTGCTCGGGATCTTCGTCGCCCTGAAGGCGGTCGCCTACTGGCTCGACCGGTACGGCCTCGCGGTCAAGTCGAGCGACTTCAAGGCCACCGGCAACTGGACGGGCCTGCGCTACGTCGACGCCAACGCCTATCTGCCCGCCAAGACGATCCTGTTCTTCATCGCCGTCATCTGCGCACTGCTGTTCTTCGCCACCCTGTGGCGGCGCACCTGGCAGCTGCCCGTCATCGGCTTCGGCCTGATGGTGCTCTCCGCCATCCTCATCGGCGGCCTGTACCCGGCGATCGTCCAGAAGTTCCAGGTCCAGCCGAACGAGCAGGCCAAGGAAGCGCCGTACGTCAAGAAGAACATCGACGCCACCCGCACGGCGTACGGGATCGACGACGCGACGGTGTCCGACTACGCGGGTTCCAGCAGCACCAAGGACAAGACGCAACTGCGCGACGACGCCGACACGGCCGCCAGCTACCGTCTGATGGACCCGAACATCGTGTCGCCGACGTTCGAGCAGCTCCAGCAGGTCCGCAACTACTACGGGTTCCCGTCCAACCTCGCCGTCGACCGCTACAAGATCAACGGCAAGGACCAGGACACCGTCATCGGTCTGCGCGAGCTGAACCTGAACGGCATCCCGAAGAAGAACTGGATCAACGACCACTTCCGCTACACCCACGGCTACGGCGTGGTCGCCGCCAAGGGCACCGAGGCGGACTCCGAGGGCCGGCCGGTGTTCACCGAGTCCGACCTGCCGTCCACGGGTGAGCTCGGCACGTACCAGCAGCGGGTCTACTACGGCGAGAAGACCGACACGTACTCCATCGTCGGCGGTCCCCAGAAGGAGATCGACTACTCCGACGACAGCGGCGAGAAGACCACCAGCTACCAGGGCACCAGCGGGGTCAGCCTCTCCAGCCCGATCAACCGGGCGGCGTACGCGGCGGCGTTCAACGAGCCGCAGATCCTCTACTCCGGCGCCATCGGCAAGGGCTCACGGATCCTCTACAACCGCACGCCCAAGCAGCGTGTCGAGGCGGTGGCGCCCTGGCTGACCATCGACGGCGTGGCCTATCCGGCGGTGGTCGACGGGCACATCCAGTGGATCGTCGACGCGTACACCACCACCAACGGCTATCCGTACGCCTCCCGCACCACGCTCGGCGACACCACCACGGACTCGCTGACCGCCGCCAACAACCAGCGGGTGGTGGCCCAGCAGAACCAGGTCAACTACATCCGCAACTCGGTGAAGGCGACCGTCGACGCGTACACCGGCGAGGTCAAGCTCTACCAGTGGGACACCGAGGACCCGGTCCTGAAGACCTGGATGAAGGCGTTCCCCGGCACCGTCGAGCCCAAGAAGGACATCTCGCCGGCGCTGATGGACCATCTCCGCTACCCGCAGGACCTGTTCAAGGTCCAGCGCGAACTGCTGACGCGCTACCACGTCACGGACGCGCAGACGTTCCTCAGCGGCAGCGAGGTGTGGCAGATCCCGGACGACCCGACCAACAAGTCGGGCGACGCGGTGCCGCCGTACTACCTCAGCCTCAAGATGCCCGGTCAGCAGTCCCAGGCGTTCTCCCTGACGACGACCATGACACCGAACGGCCGGGACAACCTGAGCGCCTTCATGTCGGTCAACGCCGAGGCGGGCACCGGAGGGTACGGAAAGATCACCATTCTCAAACTGCCCACGGGCAGAACCGTCGACGGCCCCAAACGGGTGCAGAGCCAGTTCAACTCGGAACCGTCCATCGCCGAGTCCATCCGCCTGCTCAGAGGCGGTGACTCGGACATCGAGTACGGCAACCTGCTCACGGTGCCGCTCGACGGCGGACTGCTCTACGTCGAGCCGGTCTATGTGCGCGGCGGCGACCTCAAGTACCCGCTGCTGCGCAAGGTCCTGGTGACCTACGGCGGCAACACCGCCTTCGAGGACACCCTCGACGCGGCGCTCAACAAGGTCTTCGGAGTGGACGGTTCGACGACCACGCCACCGGACTCCGGCACCAGCAACCCGCCGGCGTCCGGCAACCCGACGGTCCGCCAGGCGCTCAGCGACGCCCAGAAGGCCTACGACGCCGGTCAGCAGGCCCTGAAGGACAACGACTGGGCCGCCTACGGCAAGGCCCAGAAGGACCTCCAGGACGCGCTGAAGCGGGCCGAGGAGGCACAGGCCGCGGCCGACAAGGCGGCCGGCGGCAGCAAGAAGTCCGGCAGCAGCGGTTCGGGCGGCAGCTCGAGCCCCAGCGCCAGTCCCAGCCCGAGCGGGAGCGCGGGCAGCGGCTGATCACAGGGCACACCCCGCGCCGTGATACGGTTCTTTCACAACGGCGCGGGGTGGAGCAGCTCGGTAGCTCGCTGGGCTCATAACCCAGAGGTCGCAGGTTCAAATCCTGTCCCCGCTACTGAATGTCGACGGCAGTGATGTCCGAACGACGCCGAAGGCCCGGGTCCCTCAGGGACCCGGGCCTTCGTGCTGTGTGCGTCCGGGTGCGCCTGCCGCGTAAAGGAGCGGGAGGCGGCGGTCGCCGAGGTGGTTTGAAACGTGCGACACGTGCCACGAGTTGGCGACGGGACCGTCGTGCCGCCGTGTCGACAAGGGAGTTGTGTGTTTGACTTGTCTCTCTGTGGGCATGTCGACAAAACGCTGTAGTGACCTCACTGGTTGCGGTATACCAGGTGTACCCCGGTTGCGGGTGGTGCGACGATGGACGTTATGGGGGACAAGGCAACTCTGTTCGAGACGGGGCGGTTTGTGCAGCCTTCCGATCGGGAGGAGACCCGGGACGAGACCGGGCAGGTGGCCGACGAGGCCGTCGAAGAGGTGCGCCGGCGACTCGCCGCCGAGAAGGGTGACGTCGAGGCGATGAGCGTCCTCGGGGCCATGCTGCTGCGCCGCGGTGATCTCGACGGTGCCGAGCCCCAGCTGCGGGCCGCCACCGCCGCGGGCGACCGGGCCGCCGCCAACAACCTCGGAGTCCTCCTCCACCAGCGCGGCTACGCAGACGAGGCGGCCGGCTGGTGGCGCGTCGCCGCCGTCGCGGGCTCCGCGGCGGCCGCCCACGCCCTCGGCCGTCACCACCGGGAGCGCGGCGACGAGCCCGCCGCCGAGTACTGGCTGCGTCAGTCCGCCGAGCAGGGGCACACGCTCGGCGCCTACGCGCTCGCCGATCTGCTGGAGCACCGCGGCGACGCCGGGGCCGAGAAGTGGATGAGGGTCGCCGCCGAACGCGGGCACCGGGAAGCGGCGTACCGGCTGGCCCGCGCGCTCGACCGGCGTGCCGGCCGGGAGACCGGAGCCGGTACCGGAACCGGAACCGCCGTCGGCGTCAGAAGTTCCGGGGCGCCTTCCGGAACCGGCTCCAAGACGGGTGCCAAGGCCGGTTCCCGGGGCCCCGCCGAGGCCGAGCAGTGGTACCGGCAGGCCGCCGCTCGCGGCCACCGGCAGGCCGCGCTGCAACTCGGCGTGATCCTCGAACGGCGCGGCGAGCTCAGGGAGGCCGGACGCTGGTACCTCACGTCCGCCAAGGACGGTGACGCGCGCGCCGCCTGCGCCCTCGGGTTCCTGCTGCGTGACGCGGGCGACCTGGAGAACGCGTTCGTCTGGTGGCTGAGGGCCGCCCAGGACGGCGACGGCAACGCCGCCAACGCGCTGGGCGCGCTGCACGCCCAGCGGGGCGAGACCCAGACCGCCGAGCGGTGGTACCGGGCGGCCATGGACGCCGGGGACGACAACGGCGCGTACAACCTCGGGCTGCTCTGCGCCGAGCAGGGGCGGACCGCGCAGGCCGAGCAGTGGTACCGGCGCGCCGCGTACGCCGGGCACCGCGAGGCGGCCAACGCGCTCGCCGTCCTGCTGCTCCAGGGCGGCGACACCACCGGTGCCGAGCCCTGGTTCTCCAAGGCGGCGGAGGCGGGCAGCGTCGACGCCGCGTTCAACCTGGGCATCCTGTACGCCGGGCGGGGCACCGAGCGGGAGACCGCGCTCGCGCTGCGCTGCTACGAGCGCGCGGCCGCCGCCGGTCATACGGAGGCCGCGCTGCAGGTCGGCATCGCCCGGCTGCGCGAGGGCGACGAGCGGGAGGCCGAGCGGTATCTGCGGTGCGCGGCGGGCGGCGGGAGCGCCGAGGCGGCGTACCGGCTGGCCACCGTGCTCGACGCCCGGCGCCCCCCGGCGCCCGCGCACGAGCTGGGCCACGCGGTGTACGAGAAGACCGAGTGCGAGGAGTGGTACGAGCGGGCCGCCTCCCAGGGGCACCGGCGGGCGCAGGTCCGGGTCGGGATGCTCGCCGCGGCACGGGGCGACGTGGTCGAGGCGGCCCGCTGGTACCGGCAGGCCGCGGACGCCGGGTCGCGCAACGGCGCGTTCAATCTCGGGCTGCTGCTGGCCCGGGAGGGCAGCGAGCCGGAGGCGGCGGTGTGGTGGACCCGGGCCGCGAACGCGGGGCACGGACGGGCGGCGTTGCGGCTCGCCCTCGTCTACGCGCGTCGTGGCGAGCTGGCCGAGGGGCAGCGGTGGGCCGACCGGGCGGTGTCCCTGGGGCCGGGGGAGGTGGCGGCGCGGGCGGAGCGGTTGCGGGACGCGTTGCGGTCGGAGCTGACGGCGTGATCGCCGTACCGGGCGCGCCCCGGGGCCGCGCGCCCTCGCCCTTCTCCCCGGGGCGTTGTGGTGTCTGAACTGCGGCTTCCCGGTGTCGGGAAAGCGATTTGCTTCTGTCCGTGAGCGTCACGTAGTGTTCAGTTCATCGACGCGGGGTGGAGCAGCTCGGTAGCTCGCTGGGCTCATAACCCAGAGGTCGCAGGTTCAAATCCTGTCCCCGCTACTGAAGGCCGAGGGCCGGAATCCGATCTACGGATTCCGGCCCTCGGTTCGTTCGTGTTTCCCGCCCCTCCCGCATCCCTGCCTCTACCGTGCGCAGTCGGGGCACAGGCCGCGGTACGTGACCTCCACCTCCGACACCGTGAAGCCGAAGCGTTCCGCGGCGGGGAGGTCGGCCAGGGGGTTGCCCGTCGGGTGGACGTCCTTGATGGTGCCGCAGCGGGCGCAGACCAGGTGGTGGTGCGGGACGTGCGCGTTCGGGTCGTAGCGCTTCGCCCGCTTGTCGGTGGTGACCTCGAGGACCTCGCCGAGCGAGACCAGTTCGCCCAGGGTGTTGTAGACCGTCGCCCGGGAGATCTCGGGAAGTCTGACGACCGCCCGGTGGTGGACCTCGTCGGCCGTCAGGTGGACGTGCTCACCGTTCAGCACCTCGGCCACGACGCGCCGCTGTGCGGTCATCCGCCATCCGCGTCCGCGCAGCCGTTCCAGAAGGTCGCTCATGGAGCGGATTCTAACAGCAGCCAGACCATTTTACGAATAAGTGTCACTTTGGACCAAGTCTAAAGTGGGGGTGGGGGCGGGAGGGGTGCCGGTGGCGGGGCGGACTGCCGGCACCCCTGTTCGGGCTGCTCAGGCCGGTACGCGCTGCCGCGCCGGGGCCCAGCAGCGGATGATGTCGCGGACCGAGACGATGCCGACCGGTTCGTCGCGCTCCAGGACGATGAGGTGACGGAAGCCGCCGTGGGCCATGGTCCGGGCGGCCTCCTCCAGCGTCCAGGACGGGGCCGCGAACACGACCTCGTTGGTGGTGTGGGCGTGGGTGCGCTCGGTGTCGGGGTCCTGGCCGCGGCCCAGGGAGTTCAGGATGTCGCGTTCGGTGAGGATGCCGATCCCGCCCGCGTCCGGGTCGAGGACGACGGCCGCCCCCACCCGGCGTGCGGACATCAGGGTGGCGGCCTGGCGGAGGGTGTGTGCGGGGCCGATGGTGAGGACCACCGTGCTCATGGCGTCGCGGACGAGCATGGGATGGAGCCACCTCCAGGTCGGAAACGTGCCGGACGACCCCCCGGGCCACTCGTGCACGGATTCACAAGTTCACAAGTGGGGGGACTTTCAGAGTGACAGGCAAAGCGGGGGTCAACAAGAGGGCGCGCGTGATCCGCGGAGGGCGTGCGCGCTCACGGGGTCCGGATCAGCTGCGCTGGTTGAGATACCCCAGCAGCTCCTCGTGCAACAGCCCGTTCGACGCCGCCGCGTTGCCGCTGTGCGGGCCGGGGCGGCCGTCCAGGCCGGTGAAGGTGCCACCCGCCTCCGTCACCACGATCGCGTTCGCGGCCATGTCCCACAGCGAGAGCTCGGGCTCCGCGCACAGGTCCACCGAGCCCTCGGCCACCATCATGTAGGGCCAGAAGTCGCCGTACGCGCGGGTGCGCCACACGTCGCGGGTGAGGTCCAGGAAGCCGTCCAGCCGGCCCTGCTCCTCCCAGCCGGAGAGCGAGGAGTACGCGAAGGACGCGTCCGACAGCTTCGACACCCGCGAGACGTGCAGGCGACTGGCGGAGGACAGGCTGCGGCCGCTGAACGCCCCGTGGCCCTTCGCGGCCCACCAGCGGCGGCCCAGGGCAGGAGCGGAGACCAGGCCCACGACGGGCTGGTAGCCGCCCTCCGCGGCCTCGGTGAGCGCGATCAGGGTCGCCCAGACGGGGACGCCGCGCACATAGTTCTTGGTGCCGTCGATCGGGTCGATCACCCAGCGCCGCGGGCCGGTGCCCTCGACGCCGTACTCCTCGCCGATGATCGCGTCCCGCGGGCGGGCCCGCTGCAGCTGGCCGCGGATCAGCTCCTCCGCGGCCCGGTCCGCCTCGGTCACCGGGGTCATGTCCGGTTTGGTCTCGACCTTCAGGTCGAGCGCCTTGAAGCGTTCCGTCGTCGCGGCGTCGGCGGCGTCCGCCAGGACGTGGGCGAGACGCAGGTCGTCGAGGTAGTCCGGCATGGGAGGAACCGTATCGGGCCAGGTCGCCGCCGGGCCACTCCGTGGGGGGCGGGGTACCGCGTGCGGGGCGGTGCGGCGGGGGTGGGGACGATGGGTGCGGGGGAGTCGTGGTGCGGGTGTTTGGTGATGTGGGCAGTGCCCAATGGCACCCCCGGCAGGGACTTCTCCGGCCCTTGACAGTGCATGTGTGCCCGTCAAGTCTGGGCGCAGAGCCGCTCGCCACTGGGAGGCGAAGATGCCTGCAGCGCGGGAATCCCTGCTGGACGCCGCGTACTCGGCGCTGGCGCGCCGGCCGTGGTCCGCCATCCGGATGGTGGACGTCGCCGCGGTCGCCGGAGTGTCCCGGCAGACCCTCTACAACGAGTTCGGGAGCAAGGAGGGACTCGCCCGGGCGCTGGTGCGCAGGGAGGCGGACGCCTATCTCGCCGGCGTCGAACGCGCCCTCGCGCTGCCCGGCGGCGCGCCCGAGCGGCTCGCCGCCGTCGCCGAGTGGACGGCGTCGGCCGCGCGGGGCAACGCGCTGGTACGCGCCATGCTCACCGGATGCTGGAGCGAGCGGCTGCCCGCGCCGACGCTCTCCGCGGTGCCGTCCTCCTCGGCCGTACCGGCGCAGCGCAGGGCCGACGGCCCGCTCCCGTCACCCGCCGACCTCGTGGCGGCCGTACGGGACCGTGCCGTCGCGGTGCTGACGGGACCCGGTGCGTTCAGGGCGGACACCGCCGAGCTGGCCCGCTCCTGCGAGCTCGGCGTCCGGCTGGCACTGTCCTGTGTGGCGGCGCCGCCCGCGGAGGGCCGGATAGCGGAGCTGATCCGCGACGCCCTGTACCGCAGACAGCCGGTCGGCTGACCTCCGCCGGACCGTCCGGAACGACACCGTGCTCGACGGCCCGGCCCGGAGGCCGCCGGCCCTCTTGCAGGACCGCGGAAAACAGGACGGGGCGGGTCCGCCGTGGTGTCCGGCGGGGGCGGGCTCAGTGGGACGAGCCCGACAGTTGCAGCCCGATCACCCCGACGATCACCAGACTGATCGACACGATCTTCAGTGTCGAGACCAGGTCGCCGAGAAAGGCCATGCCGTAGATCGCGGTGCCCGCGGCCCCGATACCCGTCCACACCGCGTACGCCGGACCCACGTCGAGTTTCCGCAGGGAGAGGGTCAGCAGGCCGAAGCTGCCCAGGGCGAAGGAGCAGAAGGCGATCGTGGGCCACAGCCGGGTGAACCCGTGGGACAGCTTCAGACACACGGCGAAGCCGGTCTCCAACAGACCGGCCACGATGACCAGCAGCCACGCCATGTGCTGTCCCCTCCACGTGTGCGGGTCGGTGCGATGATGCACTTACCGGACTCGACACCTCACAAACACCGCGAGGGTCAGTCGCCGTCCGTATGCTCCCGTGTCGACAGCAGCCGGCGCAGGGAATAGAGCCGCGCCGCGTCGGCGTGGCCGTCGGCGACCCAGGCGTCCAGAGCGCAGTCCTGCTCGTCGTGGCTGCAGGCGCGCGGGCAGCCCTCGGTGCCGGGCTCCAGGTCGGGAAACGCGTGGATCACCCGGGACGGGTCGATGTGCGCGAGGCCGAAGGACCGTACCCCCGGCGTGTCGATGACCCAGCCGGCCGCGCCGTCGAGCGGCAGCGCCAGCGCCGACGTGGTGGTGTGCCGGCCGCGGCCCGTGACCGCGTTGACATGCCCGGTCGTGCGCCGCCTGTCCTCCGGCACCAGCGCGTTGACCAGGGTCGTCTTACCGACGCCGGAGTGCCCCACGAACGCCGTGATCTTGCCGTCGAGATGCTCGCGCACCCGGTCCGCCGCGTCGCCGTTCTCCAGTTCCGCGCGGCTGGTGACGACGTAGGGGATGTCGAGGTCGCCGTAGAGCCCGAGAAGCTCGTCGGGCGGGGACAGATCGGACTTGGTGAGGACGAGGAGCGGGTCCAGGCCACCGTCGTAGGCCGCGACCAGGCAGCGGTCGATCAGACGCGGGCGGGGTTCCGGATCGGCGAGGGCGGTGACGATGGCGAGCTGGTCGGCGTTGGCGACGACCACCCGCTCGTACGGGTCGTCGTCGTCCGCGGTGCGCCGCAGCAGCGAACTGCGCCGCTCGATCCGGACGATGCGCGCCAGGGTGTCCTTCTCGCCGGACAGATCGCCCACCAGGGCGACCTGGTCGCCGACGACGGCGGCCTTGCGGCCCAGCTCGCGGGCCTTCATCGCGACGACGACCCGGTCGTCGACCAGGCAGGTCAGCCGGCCCCGGTCGACGGTGAGCACCATGCCTCCGGCCGCGTCCTCGTGCTTGGGCCGGATGGTGGTGCGCGGCCGGTTGCCCCTGCGGTTGGGGCGGCTGCGGATGTCGTCCTCGTCGGTGTGCTTGCCGTAGCGGCGCATGACAGCTGTCCCGTGTCCTAGGCCCCGAGCATCCCGGTCCACAGGTCCGGGAAGTCCGGCAGGGTCTTGGCCGTCGTCGCCACGTTCTCGATCCGCACGCCCTCGACCGCGAGGCCGATGATCGCACCGGCAGTCGCCATACGGTGGTCCTCATAGGTGTGGAAGGTGCCGCCGTGCAGTGTGCGCGGGCGGATGTGCAGGCCGTCGGCGGTCTCGGTGACGTCGCCGCCCAGCTCGTTGATCTCCTTGGTGAGCGCGGCCAGCCGGTCCGTCTCGTGCAGCCGCAGATGCGCCACGCCCCGCAGTGTCGAGGGCGAGTCGGCGAGCGCGGCCACCGCCGCGATGCCCGGCGTCAGCTCGCCGACGTCCCCGAGGTCCACATCGATACCGTGGAGGGCACCCGAACCGGTGAACTCCAGACCGTAGTCGGTCAGTTCGCAGGAACCACCCATCTCGGTGAAGATCTCACGCAGCCGGTCGCCCGGCTGGGTCGTCCGCGCCGGCCAGTCCGGGACGACCACCCGGCCCCCGGTCACCAGCGCCGCCGCCAGGAACGGCTGCGCGTTCGACAGGTCCGGCTCGATCGTCAGGTCCCGGCCCAGCAGCGCGCCCGGAGTGACCCGCCAGACGTTCGGCTCGCCGCCCGACTCCGGCGTGTCCACCTGGGCGCCGACCGCGCGCAGCATGTCCACCGTCATCCGGATGTGCGGCATGGACGGCAGCGTGGCGCCGGTGTTGCGGACCTCGACACCCTGGTTGAAGCGCGGCCCGGACAGCAGCAGCGCGGACACGAACTGCGAGGAGGACGAGGCGTCGACCGACACCGGACCGCCCTCCAGGGCACCCCCGCCGTGCACCGTCAGGGGCAGCGCGCCGCGCCCGTCGTCGTCGATCCGCGCGCCGAGCGTGCGCAGCGCCTCGATCACCCCGTGCAGGGGGCGCTCGTACGACCTCGGGTCGCCGTCGAAGCGGACGGGGCCGTCGGCCAGGGCGGCCACCGGAGGCAGGAAGCGCATCACCGTGCCCGCGTTGCCCACGTCGATCGTGGCGGGGCCGCGCAGGCCGCCGGGGAACACCCGCCACGCCTCGCCGGAGCCGTCCGGACCGACCCCCTCCTCGATCTCGACCCCCATCGCGCGCAGCGCGCCCGCCATCAGCAGCGTGTCGCGGGAACGCAGCGGGCGGCGCAGCCAGCCGGACTCGGAGGCGAGGGCGGCCAGCACCAGGGCACGGTTGGTGACCGACTTGGACCCGGGCACGTGGACCGTCGCGTCGACGGCTCCGCTCGCGTGCGGGGCGGGCCAGAGGGCGGTGGGCGCGGGGTTAGCGGTCATGGGCCCCACTTTAATGGCTGCCGACAACCGGAGATCTTGATCGAAGACGGTGAAACAGCGGCGAAATCAGGGCGTGGTAGACGCCGGCGCGGACAAACGGAGTATGCCGCTCGTCTATGCGGTGTGCGTTTCCGCTCCGCTCCCCCTACGTCCGTGCGCCGCGTTCGCCCGTGTCCGTGCGCGGCGTTCGCCCACGTGCGCGGGGCGTCACACCTGCAACAGCCACCGCCCGCCGCCGATCAGCGCGCACAGCGACACCGCGTGGAACAGGAACAGCCACAGTCCCGCGGGCACGTGCGTGAGCCGGGACAGCTGGTCGGCGTCGGAGTCCCCGGCGCCGCCGCGCCGCCGCTTCGCCTGCAGCTCGAAGGCCGGGCGCACCCCGCCGATCAGCAGGAACCACACCACCGTGTACGCGAACGCCGCCTGCACCTGGGGACCGGCGAGCCAGGACACCAGCAGGAAGGCGCCGCCGGTGACGATCACGGTCAGCGCGCCGTAGGCGTTGCGGATCATCACCAGCATGGCGATCAGCAGCGCCGTCGCCAGCCACAGCAGCAGGGTGACGCGCCCGGCGGCCAGCAGCGCGGCGCCGCCCAGGCCGAGCAGCGGGGGAGCGGTGTAGCCGGCGGCCGCCGTGAGGATCATGCCGACGCCGTGCGGCTTGCCCCGGCTGACGGTGAGGCCGCTGGTGTCGGAGTGCAGGCGTATCCCGGTCAGCCGGCGGCCGGTGAGCAGCGCGACCAGGCCGTGGCCGCCCTCGTGCGCGATGGTGATGGCGTTGCGGGAGACCCGCCACACCGGGTGAGGGAGGATCACGGCGAATGCGGCGGCGAGCGTGGCGAGCACCACCCACAGCCGGGGGTCGGGCTGGGTGCCGGTGAGACGGTCCCAGAGGTCGGGCAGCGCGGTGACGGGCGTGCTGGCCATGTTCGCTGGTTGCTCCCTCTGGTGGTACGGAGTCTGGCAGTGTTGCACGTATGTGCGGACGGTATGCGGTCAGTCGTAGGCCCGAGGATCTCGCGGGAATCTTTGAGATCCAGAAGTGGGATCCACAGGAAACCCTGGAACCCGACTACAACGTGGCCCCCACCAAGGAGGTCTACGCAGTCCTCGACCGCCCTCTGAAGGACGCCGCCGATCCGCGCGCGGTTCGTCAGCTGCGCACACTGCGGTGGGGTCTGGTGCCCTCCTGGTCGAAGACCCCGGAGGGCGGCGCCCGGATGATCAACGCCCGCGCGGAGACGGTCTCCGAGAAGCCGTCGTACCGCAGGGCCTTCGCCGCCCGGCGCTGCATCGTGCCCGCCGACGGCTACTACGAGTGGGTCACCGGCAGCCAGGAACGGGATCTGGAGGTCGAGGGGAAGAAGAAGCGGCCCCGCAAGCAGCCCTACTTCGTGCTGCCCGCCGACGGGTCGGTGTTCGCGATGGCCGGTCTCTACGAGTTCTGGCGCGACCGCACCCTGCCCGACGAGCATCCGCGGGCCTGGTGGGTGACCTGCACGGTGATCACCACGGAGGCCGAGACCACCCCGCTCGCCGTCGCCCCCGCCGAGGGCCCGCGCTCGCTCGCCGAGATCCACCCCCGGATGCCCCTGATGCTCACCCCGGACCGCTGGGACGCCTGGCTGGACCCGGCCCGCACCGACCCCGACGAACTGCGCGGCCTGCTCGCCCCGCCGCCGCCCGGCCTGATGCGCGCCTACCCCGTCTCCACGGCCGTCAGCAACGTCCGCAACAACGGCCCGGAGCTGCTGACGGAGCTGGAGGCACCCGAAGAGGGCACACTCTTCTGACGTGACCCCAGAGACCCGCGAGACCCGTGAGACCGGCGTGACCACAGAGACCGACGTGATCCGCGAGACCGGCGTGACCCCAGAGACCCGCGAGACCGACGCCGGCACCGCTCGCATCACCTGGCACCGCGCGAAGCAGGCCCGGCTCGTGCTGGCGATGAGCCATGGCGCGGGCGGCGGCATCGGGGCGCGGGACCTCCAGGCGCTGGCCCGGGTGCTGCCCGGGCACGGGGTGAGCGTCGCTCTGGTGGAGCAGCCCTGGCGGGTCGCCGGGAAGAAGATCGCCCCGGCTCCGAAGACCCTGGACACCGGCTGGCGCGGGATCTGGCCCGCGCTGGCGGCGCCCGGCCTGCCGGTGGTCTCCGGCGGGCGCAGCGCCGGCGCGCGGGTCGCCTGCCGTACGGCGGCGGAACTGGGCGCCGTCGCGGTCCTCGCCCTCGGCTTCCCGCTGCATCCGCCGGGCAGGCCCGAGAAGTCGCGGGCGGAGGAGCTGCTGGGCACCGGGGTGCCCACGCTCGTCGTCCAGGGTGCGAACGACCCGTTCGGGCGGCCGGCGGAGTTCCCCGAGGGGCCGTACGAGCTGATCGAGGTGCCGTACGCCGATCACGGCCTCGCCGTCCCCGGACGTGCGGACCTCACCCAGGAACGGGCGCTGGAGATCGTCACCGACGGTGTCACCCGGTGGGCCGCGTCACTCGGGTGACACCCGGGAATGCCCGGGACGGGGCCGCTGTTGAGGCGGACAGAAGTGCTGGGGGACACCAGCACGGACGTCGTGGGAGAGGGAGTCCGCCGCATGGGTTCGACGATCTGTCCGAGCCGCACGCCCCGCACCGGGCTGGACTGGACGGTGCTGCACGCGGCCGGGACCACTCCGATTCGGGCGGCGGCGGACTCGGGTCGTGTTCTATCCTCCGAAACGAGTGGGACCGGCTTCGGTCCTGCCCGGAACGTTGAGGAGGTGGGTCCGGTCACCGGTACCGACGCAGGGACCGACAACGGCCAGGCGGAGCAGCCCGAGGGCCAGGGCATGAACGCGGACACGACGGCGACCGGAAGCGACCGGTCCGCCGAGTCGAGCGTGGAGCGCAGCGCGCGCTTCGAGCGGGACGCGCTCGAATACCTCGACCAGATGTACTCGGCCGCGCTGCGCATGACGCGGAACCCGGCCGACGCCGAGGACCTGGTGCAGGAGACCTACGCCAAGGCGTACGCGTCCTTCCACCAGTTCCGCGAGGGCACCAACCTGAAGGCATGGCTGTACCGGATCCTCACCAACACCTTCATCAACTCCTACCGCAAGAAGCAGCGCGAGCCCCAGCGCAGCGCGGCGGAGGAGATCGAGGACTGGCAGCTGGCACGTGCCGAGTCGCACATGTCGACCGGTCTGCGCTCCGCCGAGTCGCAGGCGCTCGACCACCTGCCCGACTCGGACGTGAAGGAAGCGCTTCAGGCGATCCCCGAGGAGTTCCGCATCGCCGTCTATCTCGCGGACGTCGAGGGCTTTGCGTACAAGGAGATCGCGGACATCATGGGGACACCCATCGGCACGGTGATGTCCCGGCTGCACCGGGGCCGCCGTCAACTGCGCGGCATGCTGGAGGACTACGCGCGTGAGCGCGGTCTCGTCCCGGCCGGTGCCGCCGAGTCGGACGAAGCGAAAGGCTCGGGCTCATGAGCTGCGGAGATCCGCACGAGACGGACTGCAGTGAGGTGCTGGACCACCTCTACGAGTTCCTCGACCGCGAGATGCCTGAGATGGACCGCACCAAGTTCCAGCAGCACTTCGAGGAATGCTCCCCGTGCCTCGAGAAGTACGGGCTCGAACAGGCAGTGAAGAAGCTGGTCAAACGCTGCTGCGGGCATGACGACGTGCCGACCGACCTGCGCGCCAAGGTGATGGGGCGGCTCGACCTGATCCGCTCCGGGCAGTCGGTGCCCGAGCACGACGTGGCCGGCGCGCCGCAGGAGTCACGGAACTCCTGAACCGGCGGAGACCGGCCCCGCCGGACCGTACCCCCTGTCCCGCGCCCACGCGGCACCCCCGCACGGTGCGGGCCCGGTCCGGTCTCCGCACACGGCGCCGGACCGGTCCCGTACGCCGGGCGCGAACGCCGTGACCGCCCCTGGACGCACCGGCGCACGCCGCCACCGCCTCGTACCGCCCCGCGTCCGCCGCCTCACCCCGTCCCGCCGGCCTTCACCCCGTCCCGTCCCGTCGGCCTCCGTCATGTCCGGCGGCTCGCGCCGGGCGTGCCCGCGCCGTGGGCCCGGACCCGGTGCCGGAGCCGGAACGGGGCTGTCTTACCCTGCCCCCGACTGGGTAACCCATGGGTAATGAGCGCCCCTCAAGCTGTACGTGGTTGGATGCGAGGGAGTGGGTGCACGGGGGCACCGGCCGGCTCACTCCACGGAACTGGCAGGCGGGAATCGTGAGGATCTTCGGCAAGGGACGGAACCGGCCCTCCGCCTCATGGCGGCAGGCCACCGATCGCGCGTTCACGCTGATCGGTGACGGCCGGTACGAGGACGCGGGCGCGCTGCTGACACGGGCCGCCGATCTCGAGCCCTGGCTGTCCGAGTCCTGGTTCAACCTCGCCCTCCTGCACAAGTTCCGGCACGACTGGGAGCAGGCCAGGGCCGCGGGTCTGCGCGCGGTGGCGCTGCTGGACCGGGAGTCCGGCGCGCCGGACTGGTGGAACGTCGGCATCGCCGCCACCGCCCTGCAGGACTGGCCGCTGGCCCGGCGCGCCTGGCAGGCGTACGGCCTCCAGGTGCCCGGCGGCGGTGCGGCCACCGGCGAGCCCGCCGGGATGGAACTGGGCAGCGCGGCCGTACGGCTGTCGCCGGAGGGCGAGGCCGAGGTGGTGTGGGGGCGGCGGCTCGATCCGGCCCGGATGGAGGTGCTGTCGATCCCGCTGCCGTCGTCGGGACGCCGCTGGGGCGAGGTCGTCCTGCACGACGGGGTGCCGCACGGCGAACGCACCACGTCCGCCGGGCACGCCTACCCGGTGTTCGACGAGATCGAGCTGTGGGCCCCCTCGCCCGTCCCGACCTGGGTGGTCCTGCTGGAGGCGGCCACCGAGGCCGACCGGGACGCGCTGGAGCAGCTCGCCGCCGACGCCGGGTTCGCGGCGGAGGACTGGTCGTCGTCCGTGCGGCTGCTGTGCCGGATGTGCTCCGAGTCGCGGATGCCGTCCGACGAGGGCGACGGCGTGCACCTGGATCCCCACGACCACAGTGAGCCGGGGCACCCGGGGCCGCTCGGTCACCGCACCGACGGCCAGCTGTGGGTGCCGGAGCGCGAGTGCGGGGTCGCCGCACCGGCCTCGCTGGTACGGGGACTGCTGGACGGCTGGGTCGCGGACAGCCCGGACTCCCGGGACTGGCGGGATCTGGAAGAGGTCTGCTGACCGCGCCTTTAGGCTGTACCCGCAAAACACCCGCGGGAGCTGTACCCGCGGCATCTCCCGGACTTGCAGGAAGGCGTACGTCGGTCATGGCGCAGCAGGACACCGATCAGCAGCACGCGGGCGTGCTCCCCGTGGACGACGAGGGCTTCGTCGTCGACACCGGGGACGCCGAGGAGCGCGAGACCGCCTGGCGTGAGCGCGGCACCTCCCGGCCGATCACCGTGGTCGGCAACCCGGTGCTGCACAAGGAGTGCAAGGACGTCACCGAGTTCGGCGCGGAACTCGACCAGCTGGTCGCGGACATGTTCGCCAGCCAGCGCACCGCCGAGGGCGTGGGCCTGGCCGCCAACCAGATCGGCGTCGACCTGAAGGTCTTCGTCTACGACTGCCAGGACGACCAGGGCGCCCGGCACGTCGGCGTGGTGTGCAACCCCAAGCTCGTCGACCTGCCCGCCGACCTGCGGCGTCTCGACGACAGCAACGAGGGCTGCCTGTCCGTGCCGACCGCGTACGCGCCGCTCGCCCGCCCCGACTACGCCGAGGTGACCGGGCAGGACGAGAAGGGCAACCCGGTCAAGGTGCGCGGCACCGGCTACTTCGCCCGGTGCCTCCAGCACGAGACCGACCACCTGTACGGATACCTGTACATCGACCGGCTCTCGAAGCGGGAGCGCAAGGACGCGCTGCGTCAGATGGCCGAGAACGAGCCCCGCTACGCCGTGGTCCCCAACGACTGACCCCGCCGGGGATCCGGCGCGCGGCGGGCGGCCCGCCCGCCGGCACGCCCATGCGCCTGTACGCACGCCCGTACGCCCGCGGGCCGCCGGATGATTCCTCCCGGCGGCCCGCGGACGAGCGTCGCACCAGACTCTGGCTCAGTGGCTCGCTCCCGCCGTCGCCGCCGGGAGTTCCACCCGTACGCCCGGGTCGCCCGCGTCGGCCGTGTAGTCGGAGGGACGCGTCTCGTCGATGCCCTCCGGGGCCTTCAGGGCCTTGAGGACGACGGTGAGGACCACCGTGACCGCGGCGTTCAGGACGAACGCCGTCAGGCCGATGTAGCCGATCTCCCCGATGCCCGGGACCTCCTTCGCCGAGCCGCCGAAGTGCGCCTGCGTCGGCGAGGCCACGCCGTACGCGGCGACGGTGCCGTAGACCATGCCGACCGCCCAGCCGACCAGCAGCGCCCAGCGGTGGAACCAGCGGGTGAACAGGCCGCCGACCAGGGCCGGGAAGGTCTGCAGGATCCAGATGCCGCCCAGCAGCTGGAAGTTGATGGCGACCGTCTTGTCCATGGTGAGGACGAAGACCAGCGCGCCCACCTTCACCAGCAGCGACACGATCTTGGAGACGCGGGTCTCCTGGGCGGGGGTGGCGTCCGGCTTGATGAAGTCCTTGTAGATGTTGCGGGTGAAGAGGTTCGCCGCCGCGATGGACATGATCGCCGCCGGGACGAGCGCGCCGATGCCGATGGCCGCGAACGCCACCCCCGCGAACCAGGCCGGGAACATGTCCTCGAACAGCTGGGGGATCGCCAGCTGGCCGTTGGTGACCTTGACCCCGGCGGCGACGGCCATGAAGCCGAGCAGCGCCAGCAGCCCCAGCATCAGGGAGTACAGCGGCAGGATCGTGGTGTTGCGGCGGATCACGTCACGGCTCTTCGAGGACAGCGTCGCGGTGATCGAGTGGGGATACATGAACAGCGCGAGCGCCGAGCCCAGTGCCAGCGTGGCGTACGTCCACTGGCCCGCCTCGGCCGGTGCGAGCGCGCCGCGTGGTTTGCCGGTGGCCGGGTTGACCTGGGCGAACGCCTGGCCGGCCTTGGCGAAGACGTCGTCGAAGCCGCCGAGCCGGATCGGGATGTAGATGATCGCCACCGCGATCACGACGTAGATCAGCCCGTCCTTCACGAACGCGATCAGCGCCGGTGCCCGCAGCCCCGAGGAGTACGTGTAGGCGGCCAGCACGCCGAAGGCGATCAGCAGCGGCAGGTCCTTCACGAACGAGTTCGAGCCCGACCCGCCGCCGACGCCCATCACGTCCAGCACGGCCTGGATGCCGACGAGCTGGAGCGCGATGTACGGCATCGTCGCGAGGATGCCGGTCAGCGCCACCGCCAGCGACAGGCCCTTGGAGCCGAACCGGCCGCGCACGAAGTCCGAGGTGGTCACATAGCCGTGCCGGTGCGACACCGACCACAGCCGGGGCAGGAAGGTGAAGATCAGCGGGTAGACCAGGATGGTGTACGGCACCGCGAAGAAGCCCGCCGCGCCCGCCGCGTAGACCGCCGCGGGGACGGCGACGAAGGTGTACGCCGTGTAGAGGTCACCGCCGAGCAGGAACCAGGTGATCCAGGTGCCGAACGACCGTCCGCCCAGGCCCCATTCGTCGAGCGAATGCTCGTTGTCCGCGCGGCGCCAGCGCGCCGCGAGGAAGCCCAGCACCGTGACGGCGAGGAAGAAGAAGACGAAGACACCGAGCGCGACGCCGTTCACGCCGTCCTTCACTCCGACACACCTCCCTCTCCGGAAGAGGAGGCGGTGACGGTGACGCCGTGGCGCGCGCGGGCGCGCCGGTCACGCTCCCAGAGCCGGTACGCGGTCATGGTGAGCGCCGTGGAGATCAGCACCCAGGCCATCTGGTACCAGTAGAAGAACGGGATCCCGATGAACGCCGGGTCGGTCTTCGCGTAGGAGCCGACCCACAGCATCGCCGCGAAGGGCGCGAGCAGGCAGACGGCGACGGCGACCCGTAACGGCGTCACCGGGGGTGGTGCGGACACTTCCGTGGCGTCTGACATGTGGTGACTCCGTCCCCTCGCGCGCGCGGCAACCCGTGGTAATGCGCAGGCAATGTAGGGGACGGTGTCGGCGAACCGGAAGACGTCGTCCGGATATCGCTGCGCAAAATCGCAACGAGCGAACGCGGCCCGAGGTGACGTCAGCCGTCGTCCCGGCTTCCGGCCGGTCAGTCCTGGGGCCGCTTGAGGCGTGCCACGAACTTGTACCGGTCGCCCCGGTACACCGACCGGACCCACTCCACCGGCTGCCCCTCCCGGTCCAGGGAGTGCCGGGAGAGCAGCAGCATCGGCAGCCCCACGTCGGTGCCGAGCAGCCCCGCCTCACGAGGGGTGGCCAGCGAGGTCTCGATGATCTCCTCGGCCTCCGCGAGATGGACGCCGTAGACCTCGGCGAGGGCGGTGTACAGGGAGGTGTACTTCACCAGTGAACGGCGCAGCGCGGGGAAGCGCTTGGCGGACAGATGCGTGGTCTCTATGGCCATCGGCTCGCCGTTCGCCATCCGGAGCCGCTCGATGCGCAGGACGCGCCCGCCGGCCGTGATGTCGAGCAGCTCGGCGAGCCGGTGATCGGCGGTGATGTAGCCGATGTCCAGCAGCTGGGAGGTCGGTTCCAGTCCCTGGGCGCGCATGTCCTCCGTGTAAGAGGTGAGTTGCAGCGCCTGTGAGACCTTGGGCTTGGCCACGAAGGTGCCCTTGCCCTGGATGCGCTCCAGCCGGCCCTCGACGACCAGTTCCTGCAGGGCCTGCCGCACGGTGGTGCGCGAGGTGTCGAACTCCGCCGCCAGGGTGCGCTCGGGAGGGACGGGCGTGCCGGGGGACAGCGTCTCCGTCATCTCGAGCAGGTGCTTCTTCAGTCGGTAGTACTTGGGCACACGCGCGGTGCGGACGGCCGCCCCACCCTCGTTCTCCGCACTGCTGACGTCGGTGCTCATCCTCTGCCTTCCGGCTCCGGGTGCCGCCGCTGCCGGCCCCCTGCCGGCCGCGGTGGCCCACATCGTGGCACGGCTGCGAGCGGGACGCTCCCGCTCCCCCGTGATCCCTTCTGTATACCGTTGCACCGCTTGATGGTCTAGTCCATCTCACCCCAGTGGTCCAGTCGGGTGTCTCGTCAGTGGTCTACCCGTTTTCGCTGGGTTCCTACTTAAAGGTCCTTTCATATGTAGGTCCCGTAACGGAGTCTGCGAAGCCGGTGAACACCCTTGACAGGCCTATTGGTCTGGGCCAGGCTCCCCGTGCTGGTCTACACCATTGGTCCAGTTCCCGGCTCCACGGGCGGTACGGCGTCGACGCTCTCACCGCGGGGGAGGCAGGGGGGTTGGTGGCATCCCTGAGGAGGATGGCGTGAAGCGCAAGCTGGTAGCAGCGATCGGTATCGCGGGCATGATGGTCTCCATCGCGGCGTGCGGGGGCAACGACAGCAAGGACTCCGGCAAGAGCGGTGCCGACGCCAAGGAGCTGACGGTCTGGCTCACCGTCGACGCGCAGAACAACTGGCCCGAGCTGGTGAAGGCCGCCGACGCCGCGGTCGTCAAGAAGCACCCCGGCATCAAGATCAAGCACGAGTACTACGGCTGGCCCGACAAGAACACCAAGCTCGACGCCGTCCTCGCCACCGACAAGGCGCCCGACGTGGTCGAGATGGGCAACACCGAGATGCTCGGCTACATGGTCAACGGCGCCTTCGCGCCGGTGGACGCCGCGAAGTTCACCAACTCCGGCGCGTGGCTGGACGGCCTCAAGGCCTCCGTCACCTACCAGGGCAAGACCTACGGCGTCCCCTACTACGCCGGTGGCCGCGTCGGCAACTGGCGCAAGGACGTCTTCGCCGCCGCGGGCGTCAAGTCCACGCCGAAGACGTACAAGGAGCTGACCGCCGACCTCGACAAGGTCCAGAAGAAGGAGGGCGGCAAGTTCAGCGCCTGGTACCAGCCCACCCGTGACTGGTACGCGGGCATGTCCTTCGTCTACGACGCCGGCGGCGCCATCGCCAAGGAGGAGGGCGGCCAGTGGAAGGGCAGCCTCTCCTCGCCCGAGTCGCTCAAGGGCCTCACCGAGTTCAAGAACGTCGTCGACAAGTACATGCACGGCGACAAGACCAAGGACGAGTCCGACCGCTACATCGTCTACGGCCAGGGCAAGTCCGGCATGATCTTCGCCGCCGCGTGGGAGGGCGCCAGCGCCGCCGACCCGAAGGCCGACAAGACCGGCAAGCTCAAGGACAACCTCGAGAACTTCGTCATGCCCGGCCCGTCCGGCAAGAACATGCCGGTGTTCCTCGGCGGTTCGGACCTCGCGATCCCGACCCGCTCCGACGCGCAGGCGGTCGCCGCCGAGTGGATCGAGGCGTTCACCGGCCCCTCCGGCCAGAAGGGCCTGATCGCCAAGGGCAACCTGCCCAACAACAAGACCGATCTCGCGCCCCTGAAGAGCGACCCCGCCACGGCGGTCCCGGCGACCGCGGCCGAGTCCAGCTGGTTCGTCCCGATGGCGCCGGGCTGGGGCAAGGTCGAGAAGGCCCAGATCCTGCAGACCATGCTGCAGAACATCGGTACCGGCAAGAAGTCGGTCGAGGCCGCCGCCAAGGAGGCGGACGCCGCGATCGACAAGGTCATCAACAACAAGTGACCTGACCGCAGGGCCCCGTGAGGCCCCGGGCACCGCGCCCGGGGACGGGGCCCTGCGTCCCGTACGGCCCCGGACACCGTCGTGGGGCGGGACCCCGCGTCCCGTACGACCGCGCACGCGGGCCGCTTCCCCCGGCGCGCGCCGTCACCGCCCCGCCGCCCCGGCCGTACGGGACCGCCTTCTCTCCGTACGACGTACGACCCGAGGGACCGCTGAGGAGCGCCCGATGAGTGCCGCAGACACGACCACCCCCGCGAAGGTGCCGCCCCCGCGGCAGGCGCCCCCACCGGCAGCCGTCCCGGACCGGCCACGCAGAGCGCGGACGGGCGGTGCCGCGGTGCCCTGGCTGCTGCTCGCCCCGTGCCTGCTGGTCCTCGTCCTGGTCATGGGCTACCCCCTGGTCCGGCTGGTCACCCTGTCCTTCCAGGCCTTCGGCCAGCCCCAGCTGTGGGGCTTCAAACCCGCCGAGTGGGTGGGCTTCGACAACTTCTCCACGGTGCTCGGCGACAGCGAGTTCTGGACCGTCGTCGTCCGCACCATCGTCTTCGCGGCCGGCTGCGTCCTGCTCACCATGGTCGGCGGGATGGCGCTCGCGCTGCTGCTCCAGAAGGTCTCCGGCTGGCTGCGCACGCTGATCAACATCGTGCTGGTGGCCAGCTGGGGCATGCCGGTCATCGTGGCCACCACCGTCTTCAAGTGGCTGTTCGACTCGGACTACGGCGTCTTCAACGCCCTGCTCAGCAGGCTGCCCGGGGTCGACATGATCGGCCACAACTGGTTCGCCAGCGGTTCCCAGGGCCTGGCCGTGATCATGCTGCTGGTCGTGTGGGGCGCGGTGCCGTTCGTGGTCATCACCCTCAGCGCGGGCCTGACCCAGGTGCCCAAGGAACTGGAGGAGGCCGCGCGCCTCGACGGCGCGGGCGGCTGGGGCGTCTTCCGCCATGTCACCCTGCCGATCCTCAAGCCGGTCGTCGTGATGCTCACGACCCTCTCGGTGATCTGGGACATGGGTGTCTTCCCGCAGGTCTTCGTGATGCGCGGCGGACACCCCGAACCGGAGTTCCAGGTGCTCAACACCTACTCCTACGACCGCGCGTTCGTGGTCAACGACTATGCGCAGGGCTCGGCGATCGCCCTGATCACCGTGCTCCTGCTGCTGGGCGTGGTCGCGGTCTACATGCGCCAGATGCTGCAGATCGGAGAAGTCGAATGAGCGGCACCAGCGGCATGAGCGGCACGCTCTCCACGGCGCCCCAGGCGTCCGCCACCCCCGCCGCGCCGGCCTCCCCCGCCCGGGGCCCGCGCCGGTACCCGAAGCTCGGCTGGAACATCCTCGGCCTGCTCGTCTTCCTCACCGCCGGCTTCCCGCTCTACTGGATGCTCGACACGGCGTTCAAACCGGCCAAGGACGCCATCGACCCCGACCCGAGCCTGCTGCCCACGGCCGTCACGTTCGACAACTTCCGCCGGGCACTGGACATCGCCGACTTCTGGGGCCCCGTGGGCCGCAGCCTGATCGTCTCGGTGTCGGTCGTCGTCATCGGGGTCGTCGTCGGCACCCTCGCCGCGCTGGCCATCTCCCGCTTCGCCTTCCGCGGCCGCAAGGTCGTCATCGTGGGCATCCTGGCCGTCCAGATGGTCCCGCTGGTCGCGATGATCATCCCGGTCTTCCTGCTCCTCAACGACCTGCATCAGTACGACAAGCTGTCAGGTCTGGTCATCACCTATCTGACCTTCATCCTGCCCTTCACGGTCTGGACCCTGCGCGGCTTCATCGTCAACATCCCCAAGGAGCTGGAGGAGGCCGCGATGGTCGACGGCTGCTCCCGCACCGCCGCCTTCATCCGGGTCGTCTTTCCGCTCCTCGCCCCCGGCATGGTCGCCACCTCGGTCTACGCCTTCATCCAGGCCTGGAACGAGTACCTCTACGCCCTGATGCTGCTCAGCCAGGAACACCAGACCGCCACCGTGTGGCTCGGCAACTTCACCACCAAGCACGGCACCGAGTACGCCCCGATGATGGCCGGCGCCACCATGATGGCCGTGCCGATCGTGGTCCTCTTCCTCCTCGTCCAGCGCAAGATGGCCGCGGGTCTGACCGCCGGCGCCGTGAAGGGATGACGCCACCCCGATGACGACAAGCGCCAGCGGCACCACTGTGTCCCATCGCGGAGAGGACGGCCTGACGCGCGACGCCCTCACCGTCCTCCAGCCCGGCTTCACCGGCACCACCGCCCCCGACTGGCTGCTCCGCCGCCTCGGCGAGGGCCTCGCCTCCGTGGGCCTGTTCGGCCGCAACATCGCCTCACCGGACCAGGTGGCCGCGCTCACCGCCCGGCTGCGCGCCGAACGCGACGACGTCCTCGTCGCCGTCGACGAGGAGGGCGGCGACGTCACCCGCCTGGAGGTGCGCACCGGCTCCTCCTTCCCCGGCAACCACGCCCTGGGCGCCGTCGACGACGTGGAGCTCACCCGGGAGGTCGCCGCCGAACTGGGCCGCCGCCTCGCCGAGTGCGGCGTCAACCTCAACTGGGCCCCGTCGGCCGACGTGAACTCCAACCCGGCCAACCCGGTGATCGGCGTGCGCTCCTTCGGCGCCGACACCGGCCTGGTCGCCCGGCACACCGCCGCCTATGTCACCGGCCTCCAGTCGGCGGGCGTGGCCGCCTGCACCAAGCACTTCCCCGGACACGGCGACACCGCCGTCGACTCCCACCACGCGATGCCGCGCATCGACGCGGACGCCGCGCTGCTGGAGTCCCGCGAGCTGGCCCCGTTCCGTGCGGCGATCGCGGCCGGCACGCGGGCCGTGATGAGCGCGCACATCCTGGTCCCCGCCCTCGACCCGGACCGCCCCGCGACCCTCTCCCGCCCCGTCCTGACCGGCCTGCTGCGCGAACGCCTCGGCTACGACGGCCTGATCGTCACCGACGGCATGGAGATGCAGGCCATCGCGGCCACGTACGGCATCGAGCGGGGCAGCGTCCTGGCCGTCGCGGCGGGCGCGGACGCGATCTGCGTGGGCGGCGGGCTGGCGGACGACGACACGGTACGGCGGCTGCGCGACGCCCTGGTGACGGCGGTCCGGGCCGGCGAGCTCCCCGAGGAACGCCTCGCGCAGGCAGCCCGGCGGGTACGGTCCCTGGCGGCCTGGACGACGGAGCACCGGACACGTCGGACCCCCGCCCCCGCGCCGGACATCGGCCTGACGGCGGCCCGCAGGGCCCTGCGGATCACCGGCACCGCCGAGCCTCTCGCCGCACCCCCGTACGTGGCCGCGTTCACGCCGGTGGCGAACATCGCGGTGGGTGAGGAGACCCCGTGGGGCGTGGCCGCGGAACTCGCCCGGCTCCTGCCCGGCACGGAGACGGGCACCTTCACGGGTGACGGGGCCGGGCAGGCGGCGCTGTCGGCGGCGGGCGGGCGGCGCGTCGTGGCGGTGGTGCGGGACGAGCACCGGCACGGGTGGATGTCGGCGGCGCTGGACACGGTTCTGGCGTCCCGCCCGGACACGGTGATCGTGGAGATGGGAGTGCCCCAGGCCCCGCCGCGCGGTGCGTTGCACATCGCGACCCACGGGGCGGCGAGGGCCTGCGGCCGGGCGGCGGCGGAAGCCCTGACGGGCGGCCTGCCGGGGTAGGCGGGGCCGGGAGGGGTTTCGCCCCCGCCGCCCCTTCCCGTCCCGTTCCTGGGGGCTGTGCCCCCAGACCCCCCTTTCGGCCCTGGACGGGCCTTGTCCTCAATCGCCGGACGGGCTGAAAGTCAGCCCGTCCGGCGAGTGTGGCGCGGGGGGACGGGGGCCGCGCCCCCGGGGGCGGGACCGGGAGGGGGCGGGGGGGAGATCGGGCGAGCGTGGGGTAGGGGACGGG
>NZ_JBEYWE010000038.1:0-66444 GCF_040644295.1 Streptomyces sp. NPDC047000 | reverse complement strand
CACCCCCCGCGCCGGCCACCCCGCCCCCCACCCCCGCCCCCCCGGGGGCGGGCCCCCCCCCCCCCGCCGGGATGTCGCCCCCGCCGCCCCTTCCCGTTCCCGTCCCTGGGGGCTGCGCCCCCAGACCCCCCTTTCGGCCCTGGACGGGCCTCGTCCTCAAACGCCGGACGGGCTGGATGAGGCGGGGGTGGGAGCCTAGACGCCCAGGGCCTGTAGGCGTTCTTCTGCTCGGGTCGGGGTGTACAGGTGTTCCACCACCAGGGCTCCGGCGCCGATGAGGGCCGCTCGTTCGCCCAGGCGGGAGGTGACCACCTCCAGGTGGGCCGTGGAGCGGGGCAGGGCCCGCTGGTACAGCAGTTCCCGTACGCCGGTCAGGAACGGGGTGCCCGCCAGGTCGCCCGCGATCATCAGCACGCCGGGGTTGAGGAGGGTGACGACCGTCGCCAGCACGTCTCCCACCTGCCGGCCCGCCTCCCTCGCCAGCGCCGTCGCCTCCGGGTGCCCGGCCGCGAGGAGGGCCCGTACGTCCGAGCCGGACGCCGCCGGAAGTCCCGCCTCCGCCAGCCTGCGCGCCACCGCGCCGCCGCTCGCCACGGCCGCCAGGCAGCCCGTCGAACCGCACCGGCACTGCGCCTCCGCGCCGACCCGGATGTGCCCGATGTCGCCCGCGCCGCCGTCGACACCCCGGTAGATCGAGCCGCCGACCACCACTCCGGCGCCGATACCCGTCGACACCTTGACCAGGACGAACGCCGAGCAGTCGGGGTGGCCGGTGCGCTGTTCGCCGTACGCCATCAGGTTGGCGTCGTTGTCCACCAGGACCGGGATCCGCGGGACGCCGGTGTGCTCGGCGAGGGCGCGGGCCAGGCGGCCCCTTATGTCGTAGCCGTCCCAGCCCGGCATGATCGGCGGCTGGACGACCCGTCCGCTCTCGCTGTCCACCGGGCCGGGCACGGCCAGCCCGACCCCGGCGACCTGCTCCGCCGGGCGGCCCGCCTTCTCCAGCAGTCCGCCGAACCATTCACCGAGTTCACCCAGAACGAGGTCCGGCCCGTCCTCCACGGCCAGGGTTCCGGAGTGCTCGGCGAGGATCTCGCCGGTCAGCGTGAGGACGGCGGCGCGGGCGTGACGGGTGTCCAGGTCGGCGGCGAGGACGACGGCGTGGGAGTCGTCGAACTCCAGGGTGATCGAAGGGCGGCCCCCGAGCGGTGACCCGACCGGGCCGCCCGCGCCCTCGCGGAGCCAGCCCGCGCGGAACAGGCGGTCCAGCCGGTGCCCGACGGTCGCCCGGGAGAGCCCGGTCGCCTGCTGGAGCGCGCCGCGCGTCGTCGCCCGACCGCTGCGCACCAGTTCCAGCAGCTCACCGGCGCCGGCCTGACCGCCACCCCTGCCCGTACCCGTGCGTCCCGGCCGTCCGGTCATGCGCACCCCCTTGTGTTTCTCAACTCTGCATTACATATTGAGTTTTGCGTGTTAAATAGACGTAACCCTACGGTAGCCACGGCCGAACCGCTCGGCCGGACGTCTTTCGGGGAGCCCCGAGTGGATCGCACCGCCCAACTCACCGCCCGCCCCACCCAGCCCACCATTGCATACGATCCGGCACCGGCCGCCGGATCCCTGCACGTCAGGGCCGCACGTGTGCTGGAGGACAACTGGACCGGCACCTCCACGGTGCCCTCCCGTGAGCTGTACCCGCACCAGTGGTCCTGGGACTCCGCCTTCATCGCGATAGGGCTGCGCCACCTCTCGCCGCTCCGCGCGCAGACCGAGCTGGAGACGCTGCTGTCCGCCCAGTGGGGTGACGGACGCATCCCGCACATCGTCTTCAACCCCTCCGTCCCGCTCGACGCCTACTTCCCGAGCCCCGACTTCTGGCGCTCCTCGACCGCGGGGCGTGCCGCGGGCGCCCCGCGCACCGTACAGACCTCCGGCATCGTGCAGCCACCGGTGCACGCGCTGGCCGTCTGGCTGGTCCACCGCGCCGATCCCGGGCTGTCCCGGGCCCGCGGTTTCCTCGCCCGCATGTACCCCCGGCTGGCCGCCTGGCACCGCTATCTGCTGCACCGCCGGGATCTCGGCGGGGGCTCGCTCGCGTCCGTCGTGCACCCCTGGGAACAGGGCATGGACAACAGCCCCTGCTGGGACGCCCCGCTGTCCCGGATCACTCCCGCCCCGGCCCGCTCCTTCCGCCGCGCCGACCTCGACCACGGCGCCGCCGAGGACCGGCCGACCGATCTGGACTACGGACGGTACGTCCGGCTGGCCGCGGACTACCGCGACCGGGAGTACCGGGACACGGACTACCGGGACGGTCCTGCCGGGCGCCGCGTCACGGCCGGCCGGTTCGCCGTGGAGGACCCCGCGTTCAACGCCCTGCTCATCGCCTCCGAGCACGCCCTGGCACGGATCGCACGCGAGCTGGGCGCCACCGGCACGGCCCGGCACGCGCGCGCCGAACGGCTGACGGCGGCCCTGATCGACCGGCTGTGGGACCCGGCGGAGGGCATGTTCTTCTGCCGGGACGTGTGCGGCGGCGGCCTGATCCCCGAGCGCAGCGTCTCCGGTCTCGTCCCGCTGCTGCTGCCCGGCCTGCCCCGTGACGTGGCCGCCGCCCTCACCGCCACGGTCGGCGGCCCGCACTTCGGGCTCGGCGTCACCACCCGTCTCGTCCCCAGCTACGACCTCCTCGGCGAGGCCTTCGACCCGCACCGCTACTGGCGCGGCCCGGCCTGGTTCAACACCGGCTGGCTGCTGGAGCAGGGGCTGCGCACGCACGGCGCGACCGAGCGGGCCGGCGCGCTGCGGGCGACGCTGCTGAGCAGCGCCGGGGACTCCGGGTTCGCGGAGTACGTCGACCCGTACACCGGTGAGGCGTGCGGCGCGCAGGGCTTCGGCTGGACCGCCGCGCTCACCCTCGACCTGCTCCACGAACCCCTGGCCGGAGGCGACGGCGAAGCCGGCGTCGACGGCGGGAGCGAGACGAGCGACACGAGTGCCAAGAGCGTTACGAGCGTTACGAGCGTTACGAGCGACAGGAACGGCACGGACGACATGCGCAGCAAGGGCGTCAAGGGAGGGGACCGGCCATGACCGACCGGCATCATCTGCTCGTGCACGGCACCACCTTCGCCGCCGTGGGTGACGGCGGCGACATCACCGGCGTCCGGGGCACGGGCGGTTCCCCGGACGGCCTGTTCGCGCGGGACGCGCGGCACCTCAGCCGCTGGCAGCTGACGGTCGACGGCGCCGTACCGGAGACGCTGGCGCCCGTCGCCGACGGAGACGTCGCGCGCTGCGTCCTCGTACCGCGCGGCGGGCGCGGCGAGCCGCCCGCGTACACCGTCTTCCGTGAACAGGCCGTCGGCGACGGCTCGTTCGTCGAGCTGCTGCGGATCACCGGCAACCGTCCGGTGACCACCACCGTCCGGGTCGCCGTCACCGCCGACGCCGACTTCACCGACCAGTTCGAGCTGCGCTCCGACCACCGCACCTACGCCAAGACCGGGGCCGTCCGCCGCCGGCAGGTCCTGGACCACGGCGTCGAGTTCACCTACCGGCGCGGCGACTGGCAGTCCTGTACGACGGTCACCTCCGACCCCGCGCCCGACGGTGTCGAGGAGACCGGGACCGGTGCCCGGCGGCTGGTGTGGACGCTGGAGATCCAGCCGCACGACACCGCCGAGCTGACCCTGCGCGTCATGGCCCGCCCGCACGGCGACAAGCGCGCGCTGCGCGTGCCCCGCTCCCCCGCCGCACTCCACGGACAGCAGCTCGAGCGGGAGGGCGAGTTCGTGGAAGGCGTCGCCTTCCCGACCGGCTGGCCCGAGCTGGCGGCGGCCTGTGCCCGCGGCCTCGCCGACCTCGCCGCGCTCCAGGTCCCGGCGACCGGCCCGGACGGCGAGGAACTCCGCGTCCCCGCCGCCGGGGCCCCCTGGTTCCTCACCCTGCTCGGCCGCGACGCTCTGATCACGTCGCTGTTCGCCCTGCCGTTCCGCCCGCAGCTCGCCGCCGCCACCCTGCCCGCGCTCGCCGCCACCCAGGCGACCGCGACCCGCGCGGAGTCCGTCGCCCAGCCCGGGAAGATCGTCCACGAGGTACGGCACGGCGAACTGGCGTACTTCGGGCAGGTGCCGTACGGCCGTTACTACGGCTCGGTCGACGCGACGCCGCTGTTCCTGGTGCTCCTCGGCGCGTACGTCGAGCAGACCGGCGACACCGCGCTCGCCCGACGCCTCGAGTCCCATGCCCGCGCGGCCATCGGCTGGATGCTCGACCACGGCGGGCTCACCTCGCGCGGCTACCTGGTCTACCGCGCCGACCGGGGCGGCCTCGCCAACCAGAACTGGAAGGACTCCCCCGGCGCCGTCTGCTCGGCCGACGGCACCCGCCCCACCGGGCCGGTGATGGCGGCGGGCGCCCAGGGCTACGCCTACGACGCGTTGCGCCGCACGGCCTGGCTGGCCCGCACGGTGTGGCGGGACGAGACGTACGGCGCCCTGCTGGAGCAGGCGGCGGCCGATCTGCGGGACCGGTTCCAGCGGGACTTCTGGATGCGGGAACAGCAGTTCCCGGCGCTCGCCCTGGACGGGGAGGGGCGTCAGGTCGACGCGCTCGCCTCCGACGCGGGGCATCTGCTGTGGTCGGGGCTGCTGGACAAGGAGTACGGCGAGGTCGTCGGACGGCGGCTGCTGGAGGCGGACTTCTTCTCCGGGTGGGGCGTACGGACGCTGGCGGCGGGGCAGGCCGCGTACCACCCGCTGTCGTACCACCGGGGGTCCGTGTGGCCGCACGACAACGCGCTGATCACGCTGGGGCTCGCGCGGTACGGACTGCACGACGAGGCACGCACGGTGGCGCATGCGCTGGTCGACGCGGGGGCCGCCTTCGGGGACCGGCTGCCGGAGGTGCTGGCCGGGTACGGGCGGGAGGAGTGGGGAGGGCCGGTTCCCTATCCGCACGCGTGTGTCCGGGAGTCGCGGTCCGCGGCGGTGGCGCTGGCGCTGCTCACGGCGGTGGGAGGCGGGGCGTAGGGCTCCGCCGGGGGGGCGGTCGGTCGATACCTCGGGGGCGGGGGTTTTGCGCAGTTCCCCGCGCCCCTGGGGAGGGGGTGGGGCTGCGGGTTTGCCTCGTGTTTGCTCTGGGGGCGTGAACGGGAGGGTTGGGGTGGCCGTACGGGAGGACGGTGGGTGGTTGGGGAGTGTGCCCGCCTGTCCGTCACAGATCGCGTACGGAAGGACCTCCGGGGTGCCGCAGCACACGAGCATTCGCCAGTCATCGAGTTCGGCCGCGGTGGCCAACGGCGAGGCGGAGGAGGAGAAACCGGACGCTCAGGCGTCGGAACCGGCACCGGAACCGGTCCTCACGACCGAAGCGGAGCACGAGCCGGACTCGGAACTGCATTCCGAGCCGGAGCCGAAGCCAGAGCCGGACTCAAAGTTCGAGCCGGACTCGGAGCAGGAGTCGAAGCCGGAGTCCAAGCCTGAGCCGGAGTCGGAGTCGAAATCCGAGCCCGACTCGGAGCCGAAGCCGGACTCGGAGCCGAAGCCGGACTCGGACTCAGAGCCGAAGCCGGAATCCAAGCCGGACTCAGAGCCGAAGCCGGAATCCAAGCCTGAGCCGGAATCAGAGCCGGAGTCGGAGTCGGCCGAGGGTGGTCGTTCCGTCGGTGAAGTCGTGGGGGCCGTCGCGGAGGCGGGCGATGACACCCGGGAGGCCGAGGAGGCCGTCGAGGTGCCTGCCGAGGCCTCCTCGGGGGCGGCCGGTACTGCCCTCGCCGAGGCCGGTGCTGCCCCCGCCGCCGGTGACGGCGACCGCGGGTCCCGGCGGTTCCGGCTCGACGTGCGTGGGCGGTACCGGGGGTGGCGGCAGGCGCACCCCGCCGCCGCCGGCGTGCTGTCCGTCTCGGTGAACGTCCTGGCCGCGCTGCTCGTCGTCGTCGCGCTCGTGATGCCCAACACCATGGTCGGGTTCGGGCCCCGGCAGTTCCTGCGGATCCCCGGAGAGGCGATCATCGCCGCCGCCGTGCTGATCGCCCTGCCCCGGCGGCCCAGGAGAGTGGCCGCGGTCGGATCCGGGTTCCTGATCGGGGTGCTGGCCGTACTCAACGTGCTCGACATCGAGTTCAAGGAATACCTCGGCCGCCCCTTCAACCCCGTGCTCGACTGGACCCTGTTCTCCGACGCGGAGGCCTACGTACGGGACACCATGGGCGGCACCGTCGCCGTCGCCGCGTCCATCGGCTCCGTCGTGCTCGTCGTCCTCGTGTGCGTCCTGCTCGCGCTCGCCGCCCTGCGGCTCACCGACCTGCTCGCCCGGCATCACGCGCGGGCCAGCCAGGGCACGCTGATCGCCGGGGTCGCCTGGATCACGTGCACCTCCCTCGGGTTGCAGATCAGCGGGGTGCCCATCGCCGCGCAGCACACCGCGGCGTCCGCCCGGATGGAGATCGAGCGGGTGTCGGACACCCTGAAGGACGAGGCGGACTTCAAGAAGGTCGCCAAGGTCGACGCGTACGGGAACACGCCTGGTTCGCAGTTGCTGACCGGGCTGCGCGGCAAGGACATGATCTTCACGTTCATCGAGAGCTACGGCCGCAGCGCCATCGAGGACCCGATCGAGGCGCCCGGTGTGGACAAGACGCTCGACGAGCGCACCGCCGCGCTGAAGAAGGCGGGGTACGCGGCGAAGAGCGGCTGGCTGACCTCGGCGACGTACGGCGGCAGCAGCTGGCTCGGGCACTCCACCACCATGTCGGGCCTGTGGATCAGCAACCAGCAGCGCTACCACACGGTCATGGCGAGCGACCACATGAGTCTGACCGACGCGTTCAAGAAGACCGGCGACTTCGACACGGTCGGGGTGATGCCGGGTGTGCAGAAGGGCTGGCCCGAGCAGAAGTGGTACGGCCTCGACAAGGTCTACAACGCCTTCCAGCTCGGCTACAAGGGACCGAAGTTCAGCTGGTCGACGATGCCCGACCAGTACACGTTGCAGCAGTACCAGGACCGGGTGCACAGCAAGCAGCCGGCGGACGGCAAGTCGCGGATGTCGCTGCTGATCCTGACCTCCAGCCACCAGCCGTGGGCGCCGATCCCGAAGATGGTCGGCTGGGACGAGCTGGGCGACGGCTCGATCTTCAAGGGCATCGAGGCGGCGGGCAACAAGGCGGAGGACGTCATCGCCGACACCACCAAGTCCCGTACCGAGTACGGCAAGTCGATCCAGTACTCGGTGACCGCGCTCACCGAGTGGCTGGAGCGCTACGGCACCGAGGACACCGTGCTGGTCTTCCTCGGCGACCACCAGCCGCGCGAGCGGGTCAGCGGCAACCACGCCAGCCGTGACGTGCCGGTGTCGATCGTCGCGAAGGACCCGAAGGTGCTCGACCGGATCGCCGACTGGAACTGGACGGACGGCCTGCGCCCCGCGCACGACGCCCCGGTCTGGAAGATGAGCTCCTTCCGCGACCGCTTCCTCGCGGCCTACGGCTCCACGAAGCACCCCAAGAAGGGCTGAGCCGCCGACCTCCCGGGGCTCAGCCCCCGGAGGTGTCCAGTTCCGCGTCCTCGCCGACGCCCGCGCAGTCGTACGGGTCCTTCAGCCAGCCGTCCGGCAGCACCACCCGGTTGTTGCCGGACGTACGGCCGCGCGGGCCGTCGGCGCCGGCCGGCCAGGGCTGGCCGAGGTCGAGTTCGTCGAGGCCGGCGCGCAGGTCGGCCAGCGACGACGTGATCGCGAGCCGCTTACGCATCTCCGAACCGACCGCGAAGCCCTTGAGGTACCAGGCGACGTGCTTGCGGAAGTCGATGACGCCCCGCGCCTCGTCACCGAGCCACTCGCCCAGCAGACCGGCGTGCCGGACCATCACGTCGGCCACCTCCCGCAGCGCGGGCCGCGTGAGCTCGTCCGGGCGGCCCTCGAAGGCGGCCACCAGGTCGGCGAACAGCCACGGGCGGCCCAGGCAGCCGCGGCCCACGACGACGCCGTCGCAGCCCGTCTCGCGCACCATCCGCAGCGCGTCGCCGGCCGACCAGATGTCGCCGTTGCCGAGTACGGGGATCTCCGGCACGTGCTCCTTGAGGCGGGCGATCGCCTCCCAGTCGGCGGTGCCGCCGTAGTGCTGGGCGGTGGTGCGGCCGTGCAGGGCGATCGCGGTGACGCCCTCCTCGACGGCGATGCGGCCCGCGTCCAGGTAGGTGAGGTGGTCGTCGTCGATGCCCTTGCGCATCTTGATGGTGACCGGCAGGTCACCGGCACCGCGCACCGCCTCGCGCAGGATGGAGCGGAGCAGGTTCCGCTTGTACGGGAGGGCCGAGCCGCCGCCCTTGCGGGTGACCTTGGGGACCGGGCAGCCGAAGTTCAGGTCGATGTGGTCGGCGAGGTCCTCCTCCGCGATCATGCGGACGGCCTTGCCGACGGTCGCCGGGTCGACGCCGTACAGCTGGATCGAGCGCGGTGTCTCCGACGCGTCGAACCGGATCAGCTGCATGGTCTTCTCGTTGCGCTCGACCAGTGCCCGGGTCGTGATCATCTCGCTGACGAACAGCCCCTTGCCGCCGCTGGCCCCATCCTTCGGGTCGCCTCCGGCGAAGGACCTGCACAGGGTGCGGAAGGGCGCGTTGGTGATCCCGGCCATGGGGGCCAGCACGACGGGCGGCGCGACGGTGTGGGGACCGACCCTCAGGGGGGACTCGGGCAGGGGCTCGGGCGTGGGCATTGACCCATTGTCGCGTATGCGGCGGGATGGCCGGGCGGGGGCCGCGGTGTTCCTCGCCGTCACCCACCCTCAGTCATTAGTTAGACGCACTATCGATTCTGGTCTAGGATGACGCCATGCCGGAGCTGACTCCTCGTCGCCGACTCCTGGTGCTCGCGATCTGCTGCATGAGCCTGCTGATCGTGAGCCTGGACGTCACCATCCTGAATGTGGCCCTGCCGTCGATCCAGCGTGACCTGCACACCAGCACCTCGGGTCTGCAGTGGACGATCGACGCCTACACCCTGGTGCTCGCCGCGCTGCTGATGCTGTCCGGTTCCACGGCCGACCGCATCGGACGCAAGCGCGTCTTCATGACCGGGCTCGCCGTCTTCACGGCCGGTTCGGTGCTGTGCTCCGTCGCGCCCAGCCTGACCGCGCTCGTCGTCTTCCGCATGATCCAGGCGGTGGGCGGCTCGATGCTGAACCCGGTCGCCCTGTCGATCATCACCAACACCTTCACCGACCCCCGCGAACGCGCCCGCTCGATCGGGGTGTGGGGCGCCGTCGTCGGCATATCGATGGCCGGCGGACCGCTGATCGGTGGACTGCTGGTGCAGTCCGTGGGCTGGCGGTCGATCTTCTGGATCAACCTGCCGGTGGGCCTGGCCGCCCTGCTGCTCACCCTGCGCTTCGTCCCCGAGTCCCGCGCGCCCAAGGGCCGCCGCCCGGACCCGGTCGGCCAGCTCGCGGTGATCGCCCTGTTCGGCTCGCTGACCTACGCCATCATCGAGGCCCCGGGCAGCGGCCTGACCACCGTCCTGCCCTTCGCCGCCGTCGCGCTGGCCGCGCTCCTGGCCCTCCTGTGGTACGAGCCCCGACGCGACGAGCCCCTGATCGACCTGCGGTTCTTCCGCTCGGCACCGTTCAGCGGGGCCACTCTCATCGCGCTGAGCGCTTTCTCGGCCCTGGGCGGTTTCCTCTTCCTGTCCACGCTGTACCTGCAGAACGTGCGCGGTCTGAACGCCCTCCACGCGGGCCTGTGGATGCTGCCGATGGCACTGCCGATCTTCCTCTGCGCCCCGCTGTCCGGCCGGCTGGTCGGCAGCCGGGGGCCGCGGCTGCCGCTCCTCATAGCCGGCACCTCGATGACCGCGAGCGCCCTGCTCTTCGCGGCCTTCGAGGCGGAGACCTCGGACGTCACGCTGTTCCTCGGCTATCTCCTGTTCGGCATCGGCTTCGGCTTCGTCAACGCGCCGATCACCAACACGGCCGTGTCCGGGATGCCGCGCGCCCAGGCCGGGGTCGCGGCGGCCGTCTCCTCCACCAGCAGGCAGCTCGGGCAGACGCTGGGCGTGGCCGTGGTGGGTGCGGTGCTGGCCTCCGGGGTGGGCTCGTCGCCGTACCGGGAGACGTTCGTTTCCGCGGCCCGGCCCGGCTGGTGGATCCTCGTGGGCTGCGGTGTGGCGGTGCTGGTGCTGGGCGCGCTGACCAGCGGCCGCTGGGCCCGGCGCACGGCGGAGCGGACGGCGCAGCGGCTGAACTCGGCGGAGGTCAGGGAGGCGGCGGGCATACCCGCCTGACGCCGACGGCGGCGATCGGCCCGCGGAACTCGCGGAACGCCTGGAACCCGCGGAGCCGGTCAAGCGGCCGGCCGCTCCTCCAGGGCGATCGCGTGGAGCCTCTCCAGGCGTTCCCTGGACTCCTCGTCCGCCGGGACGTAGGTCAGCAGGCGGGGGCCGGTGCCCGGGGTGAGCCAGAGGTCGCTGTGGTCGACGGTGATGCGGCCGACGTGCCGGTTGCGGAACTCCTTGCGCCGGGTGGCCGGATCGGCCACCTCGTGACGGTCCCAGACCTCGCAGAACTCCGGGGACTCCGTGCGCAGCCGCTTGAGCAGCGTCTTCCAGCCCGGCTCGGCGAGATGACCGGCCATCGCGGCCCGGAAGCGGGCGGCCATCAGCCGCTGCGCCGTCTCCAGATGCACGATCGACGACTGCCACACCGGGTGCGTGTAGGAGAGGATCAGACAGTTTCGGTCCTGGACCGGCACCTCGTCGAGATCGCACAGCAGGAGACCGTAGGTGCGGTTGTAGGCGAGCAGGTCGTACTTGCTGTTCTGCACACAGGCCGGGAAGGGCTCGATCTGCCGCAGCAGCGACCGCAGGGCCGGCGTGACCTGCGGACACTCGCTGGGCGGGGCGGGGTCGACGGCACCGGCCAGCTGGAAGAGGTGGGCGCGCTCGCTGCGGTCGAGCAGCAGGGTGCGGGCGAGGGCGTCGAGCACCTGGACGGAGACCTGGATGTCCCTGGCCTGCTCGAGCCAGGTGTACCAGGTGACACCGACCGCGGAGAGCTGGGCGACCTCCTCGCGCCGCAGACCGGGCGTACGGCGCCGGCTGCCGCGCGGCAGGCCGACCTGCTCGGGTGCGATGTGCTCACGGCGGTGGCGCAGGAAGGCGGCGAGTTCATGGCGGCGGATCTCGGCGGCACGGCCGCGGGGCGGGGCGGCGGCCAGGGCGACGGGCGGGGCCTCCGGGTGAGTACCGGTGAGAACCTCTCGCGGAGGTGCGGTGTCCTGTGCCATGGTCGTCATGCCTCCAGCCTGCCGTCGTGCCCGCCCTGCCGCGGACCCTGTTGCCGGGTAGTGCTTGTACCAGGATAAGAACACTCTGGTACCAGCCTCCCACCGGGAGCAGGCTCGTACCCGTGACCGAAACGACGACCACTTCACCCACCGTCCGATCCACGGCCGGGCCCGCTCCCGGGCCCGCCGGATCCGCTGCCGCGGGTCCCGTCCTCAGCGGGCTCGGGCTGTTCACCGTGCTGCTCGCCGCGGCGCTGCCCCTCGTCGATTTCTTCATCGTCAACGTCGCCCTGCCGACCATGGGCCAGGACCTGCACGCGAGCGAGGCCGTCCTGGAACTCGTGGTGGCCGGGTACGGCGTCGCCTACGCCGTGCTGCTCGTCCTCGGCGGCAGGCTCGGCGACCTGTTCGGACGCCGCCGGCTGTTCCTCGGCGGTATGGCCGCCTTCGGGCTGACCTCGCTGGCCTGCGGGCTCGCCCCCGGCGCCTGGTCACTGGTGGCGGCGCGGGTCGCGCAGGGCGCGGCGGCCGCGGCGATGCTTCCGCAGGTGCTGGCCACCATCCAGTCGGCCACGCACGGGCCGCGGCGCGCCCGGGCGATGGGCCTGTACGGCGCGACGGCGGGACTCTCCATGATCGCCGGGCAGATCCTCGGCGGGATCCTGGTGTCGGCGGACATCGCGGGCACGGGCTGGCGTTCGGTGTTCCTGGTGAACGTGCCCGTCGTGATCGCCGGCCTGGTGCTGGCCGTCCGCAGCGTCCCCGAGACCCGCTCCCAGCACCCCGAGCCGGTGGACGTCCCCGGCACGGTGCTGCTCGGCGCGTCGCTGCTGGCGCTGCTCGCCCCGCTCACCGAGGGCCGGGCGGCGGGCTGGCCGCTGTGGACGTGGCTGTCGCTGGTGGCGTTCCCGCTGCTGGCGGCGGCGTTCTACACGGTGGAACGGCGGGCCGACCGGCGGGGCCGTACGCCGCTGGTGCCGCCGAGTCTGCTGGCGCTGACCTCGCTGCGGCGGGGACTGGTGATGCTGGTGCCGTTCTCGATCGGCTTCAGCGGGTTCATGTTCGTCATCGCGGTGGCGCTTCAGCGGGGCGCCGGGCTCGACCCGGTCCCGGCGGGACTGGCCCTCGCCCCGATGGCGATCGCCTTCTTCGTCGTCTCGCTGGCCGGGCCTCGGCTGGTGACGCGGTGGGGTACGCGGGTGGTGAGCGTGGGCGCGCTGGTGCAGGCCGTGGGGGTCGGTGTGATGGCCCTGACGGCGTGGCGGTCGTGGCCGGACCTGGGTCTCGTGCAGCTGCTGCCGGGGGCGGCGGTCGCCGGCGCGGGCCAGGCGCTGCAGTTGCCGATCCTGTTCCGGATCATCCTGTCGGAGGTGCCGGGGGCTCGCGCGGGCGTGGGCGGCGGGGTGATGATCACGACGCAGCAGTCGGCGCTGGCACTGGGCGTGGCCTCGCTGGGGACGCTGTTCCTCTCGCTGGTTCCGGGGATGGGCATGCGGGACGCCCTCGTGACGACGCTGCTGGTCCAGCTGGCGGGGATCGCCCTGACGGGCCTGCTGAGCCTGCGGTTGCCCCGGGCCGTCGGCTAGGGGTTCCCTGCGGGGGCGGTCCCCTGTGGGTGCGGGTGCGTCGTGGTTTCTCGCGCAGTTCCCCGCGCCCCTGGGGTGTTCCGCCTCGCCGGGGTCGGCAGGTGCCCCGCGGGGGGCGTGCGCCGGCGCGGGTGCGGGTGCGTCGTGGTCGGTCGCGCAGTTCCCCGCGCCCCTGAGGTGTTCCGCCTCGCCGGGGTCGGCAGGTGCCCCGCGGGGGGCGTGCGCCGGCGCGGGTGCGGGTGCGTCGTGGCTGAGCGCGCAGTTCCCCGCGCCCCTTCAGGGCGTTGACCATCCCGCTCGTCAAGAGGCACAGCAAGCCACGGACACCCCAGAAGCGCGAAAACTGCGCGACCGACCAGCTACGGCCCGCAGCCGACGGACGAACAGAACCGCCTCAGGGGCGCGGGGAACTGCGCGACCGGCCACTGCCGGCCCGCGCCCGAAGCACCCCGGGCGGCAGCGACGAAAACGCCGGGTGGGCCGATGCTGTCGGCCCACCCGGCGTTCCGGGTCGGAGGAGGCTACCCCCGGCCAGGGGTCACGCGCCGATCAGGCGGGACGCCAGGTAGCCCTCGATCTGGTCCAGCGACACGCGCTCCTGCTTCATGGTGTCGCGCTCGCGGACGGTCACCGCGTTGTCCTCGAGGGTGTCGAAGTCGACCGTCACGCAGTACGGCGTGCCGATCTCGTCCTGGCGGCGGTAGCGGCGGCCGATGGCGCCGGCGTCGTCGAACTCGATGTTCCAGTGCTGGCGCAGCGCCTGGGCGAGCCCCTTGGCCTTCGGGGACAGCTCGGGGTTGCGGGACAGCGGCAGGACGGCGACCTTCACCGGGGCGAGGCGGTGGTCGAGGCGCAGCACGGTGCGCTTCTCCATCTTGCCCTTGGCGTTGGGCGCCTCGTCCTCGACGTAGGCGTCGAGCAGGAAGGCGAGCATGGTGCGGCCGACACCGGCGGCGGGCTCGATGACGTACGGCGTCCAGCGCTCACCGGCCTCCTGGTCGAAGTAGGAGAGGTCGGTGCCGGAGGCCTGGGAGTGCGCGCCGAGGTCGTAGTCGGTGCGGTTGGCGACGCCCTCCAGCTCCCCCCACTCGCTGCCGCCGAACTGGAAGCGGTACTCGATGTCCGCGGTGCGCTTGGAGTAGTGGGAGAGCTTCTCCTTCGGGTGCTCGTACCACCGCATGTTCTCCTCGCGCAGGCCCAGGCCGGTGTACCAGCCCCAGCGCTGCTCCATCCAGTACTCCTGCCACGTCTCGTCCTCGCCCGGCTTGACGAAGAACTCCATCTCCATCTGCTCGAACTCGCGGGTGCGGAAGATGAAGTTGCCCGGCGTGATCTCGTTGCGGAAGGACTTGCCCATCTGCGCGATGCCGAACGGCGGCTTGCGGCGCGAAGTGGTCTGCACCTGGGCGAAGTTGGTGAAGATGCCCTGGGCGGTCTCGGGGCGCAGGTAGGCGACCGAGCCGGAGTCCTGGGTCGGGCCGAGGTGGGTGGAGAGGAGACCCGAGAACTGCTTGGGCTCGGTGAAGGTGCCCTTGTTGCCGCAGTTGGGGCAGTTGAGGTCGGCGAGGCCGTTCGCGGGGGCGTGGCCCTTCTTCTCCTCGTACGCCTCCTCCAGGTGGTCCGCGCGGAACCGCTTGTGGCAGGAGGTGCACTCGGTGAGCGGGTCGGTGAAGGTGGCGACGTGGCCGGAGGCGACCCAGACCTCGGGGGCCAGGATCACGGACGAGTCGAGACCGACCACGTCCTCGCGCGACGTCACCATGTAGCGCCACCACTGGCGCTTGATGTTCTCCTTGAGCTCGACACCCAGCGGCCCGTAGTCCCAGGCGGCGCGCTGGCCGCCGTAGATCTCACTGCACGGGAATACGAAGCCACGGCGCTTGCTCAGGCTGACGATGGTGTCGATCTTGTCGGCGGCCACGGTGCTCTCTTCATTACGACGACGGGCGACGAAGCGAGACGCTTCACAGCGAATGCCTCAGCGTACCGGCGGGGGCTGGCCCTCGACCAAATCGGATGGGGGTACGGACCCTCACCGGAGGGCTTGTTGACAACGGTTTCCATATTTGTTGAAAATGACTGTCATGAACGTACGACGACAGCACATATCCGGGGTCGCCGTCGCGGCCGTCACCGCACTCGGCCTCGGCGCCCTCTCCGCGTGCTCGGCCGACAGCATGGCGGCCGGCAACACGGACAGGTTCGACGTCGTCGCGTCCTTCTACCCGATGGCCTACCTCGCCGAGCAGATCGGCGGGAAGCACGTCCACGTCACCACTCTCACCAAGCCCGGCCAGGAGCCGCACGACCTGGAGATCAGCGCCCGGCAGACCGCGCAGCTCCAGGTCTCCGACGCGGTGGTCTACCTCACGGGCCTCCAGCCCTCCGTGGACGACGCCGTCGCCCAGTCCGGAGTGCGCACGAAGGTCGACGCCGCCGCCCTCACCACCCTGGAGACACACGGCAGCGAGGTCGGCGGGCACGCCGCCGCACACGACGAGAAGCAGGGCGGCGAGGAGACCGGCAAGGACCCGCACATCTGGCTCGACCCGGTGCGCTACGCCCAGGTCGCCGAGGGCGTCGGCGCCGCCTTCGAGAAGGCCGACCCCGGCCACGCCGCCGACTACCGGAAGAACACCGCGGATCTCGTCGCCCGGCTCGACGCGCTCGACACCCGCTACCGGAACGGGCTCAGCGCCACGAAAACCAAGGTCTTCATCACCACCCACGCCGCCTTCGGGTACCTCGCCGAGCGCTACGGCCTCACCGAGGAGGCCATCAGCGGCCTCGACCCCGAGTCCGAGCCCAGCGCGGCCCGCATCAAGGAACTCGAGAAACTCGCGAAGGCCGACGGCGTCTCCACCGTCTTCTACGAGACCCTCGTCAGCGACAAGACCGCGAAGACCGTCGCCGGTGACTCCGGCCTGAGGACCGACGTCCTCGATCCGGTCGAGGGCATCACCGGCACCTCCCGCGGCACGGACTACATCGCGGTCATGGACACCAACCTCGCGGCACTGAAGACCGCGCTCGGCAGCGACAGCGACAAGTGAGCCCCGGAACGAGGGAGAACGACATGGGTGATCCGCAGACCCCCGTGCGCGAGGCCGTCGTGGCGCTGCGCGGCGTCACCGCCGAACTCGGCTCACGGCCCGTGCTGCGCGGCGTCGACCTCACCGTCGGGCGCGGCGAGGTCGTCGCCCTGCTCGGCGCCAACGGCTCCGGCAAGTCGACCGCGATCCGTACGGTCATCGGCCAGGTGCAGCCCGGCGCCGGGCGGATCGAGCTGTTCGGCACCCCGCGCCACCGCTTCCGCGACTGGTCCCGCGTCGGCTACGTACCGCAGCGCACCACCACCGAGGGCGGCGTGCCCGCCACGGTCACCGAGATCGTCGCCTCCGGCCGCCTCGCCCGCAGCCGCTTCCGCCCCTTCCGCGGCCCCGACCGGGCCGCCGTACGGCGCGCCCTGGACCTGGTCGGCATGGCGGACCGCGCCAGGGACTCCGTGACCGCCCTCTCCGGCGGCCAGCACCAGCGCGTCCTCATCGCCCGCGCCCTGGTCTCCGAACCCGAACTGCTGATCATGGACGAGCCGATGGCCGGCGTCGACCTCGCCAGCCAGGGGATCCTCGCCGCCACCCTGCGCGAGCAGGTCGCCGCCGGGACCACCGTCCTGCTGGTGCTGCACGAACTCGGGCCGCTGGAGCCGCTGATCGACCGCGCGGTCGTCCTGCGCGACGGGTGCGTGCTGCACGACGGACCACCGCCGCGCGCCGTGGCCAGCACTCCCCCAAGCTCTCAACTTCGTTCGAGCAGGGGGTACCCCCAGCCCGGCCACGACCACGTCCACCCGCACGCGCCCGCGGGCACCGAACCGATCCGCACCGGACTGCTGAGCTGATGAACATCCTCGACTTCGACTTCATGCGGCGCGCGCTGCTCGCCGCCGTGCTGGTCGGCATCACCGCCCCCGCCATCGGCATCTACCTCGTACAGCGCCGCCAGCCCCTGATGGGCGACGGCATCGGGCACGTCGCCATGACCGGCGTCGGCCTCGGCTTCCTGCTGAACTCCTCCCCCGTGTGGACGGCCACCGCCGTCTCCGTGCTGGGCGCCGTCCTCATGGAGCTGATCCGCTGGTACGGCAGGACCCGCGGCGACATCGCCCTCGCCATGCTCTTCTACGGCGGCATGGCCGGCGGCGTGATGCTCGTCAGCGTCACCCCGGGCGGCTCCACCGCCAACCTCAGCTCGTACCTGTTCGGGTCCCTCTCCACGGTGTCCTCGTCCGACGTCACGGCGATCTCGGTCCTCGCCGCCTTCGTCGTCGTGGTCACCGTCGGGCTGCGCCGCCAGCTGTTCGCCGTCAGCCAGGACGAGGAGTTCGCCCGGGTCACCGGGCTGCCGGTGCGCGCCCTCAATCTCCTCACGGCCGTCACCGCGGCCGTGACCGTCACCGTCGCCATGCGGGTCGTCGGACTCATCCTGGTGTCCGCGCTGATGGTCGTGCCCGTCGCGGCCGCCCAGCAGCTCACCCGGAGTTTCGCGGCCACCTTCGTGATCGCCGTCGCCATCGGGGTGACCGTCACCCTCTCCGGCACGGTCACGTCGTTCTACCAGGACGTGCCGCCCGGTGCGACGATCGTCCTGCTGACCATCGCCCTCTTCGTCGTCCTGACCGCCCTCGCCACGCCGCTCGCCCGGCAGCGCGCCCGTGCCAGGGCCGCGGCGCAGTCCGCCGGGAACCCCGTGGAGTGTGCGATTCCGGCCGCCCGGGTCACCGCCGAGGAGGCGGGAGCCTGACCTGCCACAGGGGCGGCTGGCACAATGGTCCGCCAGGCGCAGACCGGCGCGCGCAGACGTGGAGGAGGCAACCGGTGACCACCGCTGGACCGCCCGTGAAGGGCCGTGCCACCCGGCAGCGGGCGGCAGTCGCTTCGGCCCTCGACGAGGTCGACGAGTTCCGCAGCGCACAGGAGCTCCACGACATGCTCAAGCACAAGGGCGACGCGGTCGGGCTCACCACCGTGTACCGCACGTTGCAGTCGCTGGCGGACGCCGGGGAGGTCGATGTGCTGCGCACGTCGGACGGCGAGTCCGTGTACCGGCGGTGCGCGTCCGGGGAGCACCATCACCATCTGGTGTGCCGGGTGTGCGGCAAGGCGGTCGAGGTGGAGGGTCCCGCCGTGGAGAAGTGGGCGGAGGCGGTGGCCGCGGAGCACGGGTACGTCAACGTGGCGCACACGGTGGAGATCTTCGGTACCTGTGCGGAGTGCTCCGCGGGTTCGGCGGGGTCGGCGGGGTAACCCGGGTCTGCTTCTGCTTGCAGCAGGGGCCGGTGGGGCTGGAGGCTGGGGGCTGCCGCCCCCAGACCCCCGCTGTCGGCCCTGGACGGGCCTCGTCCTCGAACTCCCCCAGAGGGGGTACCCCCAGGACGGGCTGAGTGGAGCCGGCCCGCGTCTCCAGGGTGCCGTTACGCTTCCTCCTGCTTGCCCTCCATGGCGAGGAGTTCCTCGTTGGGGATCGCGCCGCCGAAGCGGCGGTCGCGGGAGGCGAACTCCAGGCAGGCCCGCCACAGGTCCCTGCGGTCGAAGTCGGGCCACAGGACGTCCTGGAAGACCAGCTCCGCGTAGGCGCTCTGCCAGAGGAGGAAGTTGGACGTGCGCTGCTCGCCGCTGGGGCGCAGGAAGACGTCCACGTCGGGCATGTCCGGGTAGTACAGGTACTTCTGGATCGTCTTCTCGCTGACCTTGTCCGGGTCGAGCTTCCCCGCGGCGACGTCGGCGGCGATGCCCTTCATGGCGTCGGCGATCTCGGCGCGGCCACCGTAGTTCATGCAGAAGTAGAGGGTCAGGCGGTCGTTGTCCTTGGTCTGCTCCTGGGCGATCTGGAGTTCCCTGGCGACCGACTTCCACAGCCGGGGCATCCGGCCCACCCAGCGCACCCGGACACCGAGCCCGTCAAGGGTGTCGCGGGTCTTGCGGATGAAGTCCCGGTTGAAGTTCATCAGGAAGCGGACCTCCTCGGGCGACCGCTTCCAGTTCTCGGTGGAGAAGGCGTACAGGGAGATCGCGCCCACGCCCATCTCGATACCGCCCTGCAACACGTCGAGGACGCGTTCGGCGCCGACCTTGTGGCCTTCCGTACGGGGCAGCCCGCGCTCCTTGGCCCAGCGGCCGTTCCCGTCCATGACGATCGCCACGTGCTTCGGGATCAGCTCGCCGGGGAGCTTCGGCGGGCGGGCGCCGGACGGGTGCGGCTCCGGCGCCTTGTACTCACGGCGCCGCCGTCCCAGGAACCCGCTAACGACCATGTCCTTCTCGTCTCCCTCAGTTCTTGGCGGTCTTCCGCTTTTCCGGTGGTGCGTCCGGCCTACTTTTCCACGTATCGCAGCGAGCGCAGGCCGCGTTCCAGATGCCAGTGCAGATACGCCGACACCAGCCCGCTGCCCTCCCGGACGTACCGCGCCTCGCACGCGTCCGCCGTCTCCCAGTCGCCGGTGAGCAGCGCGCCCAGGAGCTGGAGGGCCGCCGGCGAGGGCACCACGCTGCCCGGCACCCGGCAGTCCGGGCACAGGGCGCCTCCGGAGCCCACCGAGAAGAAGCGGTTCGGTCCCGGCATGCCGCACTTCGCGCAGTCGCCGAAGCTCGGGGCGTACCCGTTGACGGCGAGCGAGCGCAGCAGGAACGCGTCGAGGACCAGGTGCGGCGCGTGCTCGCCGCGGGCGAGGGTGCGCAGCGCGCCCACCAGCAGCAGGTACTGCTGGACCGCGGGCTCCCCCTCGTGGTCGGTGAACCGCTCGGCGGTCTCCAGCATCGCCGTACCGGCGGTGTAGCGCGCGTAGTCGGCCACGATCCCGCCGCCGTACGGCGCGATCGTCTCGCTCTGCGTGCACAGCGGCAGGCCCCGGCCGACCAGTTCGCCGCCCCGTGCGAAGAACTGCACGTCCACATGGGAGAACGGCTCCAGGCGGGCGCCGAACTTCGACTTGGTCCTGCGCACCCCGCGCGCCACCGCCCGTACCCGGCCGTGACCGCGGGTGAGCAGCGTGATGATCCGGTCCGCCTCACCCAGCTTCTGGGTGCGCAGCACGATGCCGTCGTCGCGGAACAGACTCATGCGGTCCATTCTCGCCCACGCCGCCGGCGCTCCCGGCACCCCCGGCGTCCTCCGGCTCCGGTCCGCTCACCGCGGCGGGCCGCTCCGCCTCCGTGGCGTCCCGCAGGGCGGCGGGCTCGGCGTCCCATTCGAGGCCGCCGCCCTGCGGTCTGAGCTGGACGTAGGGTCCCTCGTGCCCCATCACGAAGCCCACTCTCCCGGTGCGGGTGTCGACGACGCAGGTACCGAGCTGCGGTTGCATGGCGCTCCTCAGGCCGTCCTTCAAGTGCCGTCCCCCGTCACGGTCCCCTGGGGCTCCAGCGGTGCCGTCCCTCCCGCTCTGTGGCTCCCCATCGGCGTCCGGTTTCACTCTTCGGTGGACGGTGAACACGCTCCGCGTCTAGGCTCGTCCGTTCCCCGTGCCGGGCCACGTTGAGGTACCGGACGTCCCAGGCCCCCCTACGGCGGTACCCCGGACCCCCAGCTCTCTGAGGCGTCACATCCCTTGCACGGCAATGCCGTTGGGCGGACCTCTGACGGCTACGCCATTCGCGTGCGATCTCTTGACCGCCCCCGGGGCCGCTCCTATGGTCACGCTGACCGGGTCGGACGCAGGACGTCGGACCTCCTCCCCGGCGCTCCCCACCGCCTCCGCCCGCACCTCCGCCCCAGCGTTCATCCGCGCTCCCCCCCACCCGTCCGCCAGACACTCGCCGCCGGAGGAACCGTGCGCGACGTGCCCCCGGCGGGCTGGCGATACGCGTCACCGGGCGGGCACCGCTACCGGTGTCACCATCCTGTGGAGGAGGACCGGGTTGGACACGGCCCGGTGCATCGGACGGACCCGTGACCCGAAGGAGCCATGATGTCGCTGCCCGCCCCGCTCACCGGCGTCGTCCCGCCCGTCTGCACACCCCTGACCCCGGACCGCGAGGTGGACGTCCCCTCCCTGCTCCGGCTGGTCGACCACCTGGTCACGGCCGGGGTGAGCGGGCTGTTCGTGCTGGGCTCGTCGTCCGAGGCCGCGTACCTCACCGACCGGCAGCGCGGGCTGGTGGTGGAGTCGGTGACCGCTCATGTGGCGGGCCGGGTGCCGGTGCTGGCCGGTGCCATCGACATGACCACGCCACGGGTGCTGGACCATGTCGCGGCGGTCTCGGCGGCGGGCGCCGACGCGGTCGTGGTGACCGCGCCCTTCTACACCCGCACCCACCCGGCGGAGATCGCCCGCCACTACCGGCTCGTCGCGGCGGCCTCACCCGTCCCGGTGGTGGCCTACGACATCCCGGTCGCCGTCGGCGGCAAACTGCCCGTCGGCCTGGTGCTGGACCTCGCCGAGGAGGGCGTGCTGGCCGGCGTGAAGGACTCCAGCGGTGACGTCGCGGCCTTCCGGGAGCTGGTCACGGGCGCCCGTGACCGCGCCGGCCTGTCCGGCTTCACGGTGCTGACCGGCTCCGAGGTCGTCGTCGACGTCGCGATGGCGCTGGGCGCGCACGGCGCCGTGCCGGGCCTGGCCAACGTCGACCCCGACGGCTACGTCCGTCTCCTGCGGCTGTGCGCCGAGGGCGACCTGGCGGGCGCGCGGGCCGAACAGGAGCGGCTGTGCGCGCTGTTCGGGCTGACCGGTGTCGGTGATCCGGCCCGGATGGGCGGCAGTTCGTCGGCGCTGGGCGCGTTCAAGGCGGCGCTGCGGCTGCGGGGCGTCATCGCCTGTCCGGCGACTGCGGAGCCTCAGGTGCCGCTGTCTCCGGAGGAGGTGGAACGGGTGGGCAAGTACCTGGCGGCGGCGGGGCTGCTCTAGGTCCGGTCCGGCTGGGGCGCGACGGTTCTCGCCCCAGCCGCCCCTTCCCGTTCCCGTCCCCGGGGGCTGCGCCCCCGGACCCCCGTCGCCCCGCTGCCCCACTGCCCCCCTGCCCCGTTGCCTACGCGGTGCCGCTCGTGAGGTCGGCCGGTCGCAGGCGGCGGAACTCGATCGTCTCGTACGTTCCCGTCGTGCCGGTCTCGTAGAGGATGCCGGTGGTGCGGTGGTCGACGGGGACGAGGTCGGAGTAGGCGGCGCGCCGGTCGGAGAGGGTCAGGGCCTTGGTGAAGGTGGCGCCGGAGTCGGTGCTGGTCCAGATCGCCATGGCGCGGCGGGCCGTGGGCACCGAGGGGGCGGAGAACAGCAGCGGGCCGTGCGGGAGCTGGAGGACGCTGCCCTGGACGACCGGGACGTCCGCCGGCGTGGGCTGCGCCCTGAAGGGGCGCTCCAGGGTCCGGCCCCCGTCGGCGGAGTAGCTGTCGAGGCGGTTGCCGGGGTTGCCGCCGTTCTGGTCGCGGGCGCTGAAGTAGATCCTGCCGTCGGGGAGTTCGGCGGCGGAGGACTCGTTGGCGTTGTCGAGGCCGTCGTAGGTGGTGTCGGTGAGGCCCAGCCGCCAGGTGCGGCCGCCGTCGTCGCTGTAGAGGGCGTGGGCGCCGTACCAGCGGGCCTCCTGGCCGGTGTCGGGCGAGCCGGGCGGCGGGGCGGCGGAGTGGTCGCAGGGCACCACCAGGCGCCCCGCGTGCGGGCCCCGGGTGAGGGCGACGGCGTGCCCGGGACCGGTGGCGTACCAGCGCCAGCCGGCGGGCTTGGCCTCGGCGGTGATGTCGCGGGGCGGGGTGAAGTGCCGGCCGTCGTCGGTGCTGCGCTGGACGAACACCCGGCGGCTCTGCTCCGGGGTGACCTCGCCGCGCATGATCTGCGCCTCGGTGACCGCGCCGCTGTTGTAGCTGGTCAGCAGCACGATGGCGCCGGTGCGCGGATCGACCACCGGCGCCGGGTTGCCCCGGGTGTCGCCGTTCCCGGCGGCGACGACCTGCTGAGGGCCCCAGGTGCAGCCGCCGTCGGTGGAGCGGCGCAGCACGACGTCGATGTCGCCGGTGTCCCCGGCGCTGTCGTGGCGGCCCTCGGCGAAGGCGAGCACGGTGCCGCGGGCCGTGGTGACGGCGGCGGGGATGCGGTAGGTGTCGTAGCCGCCGCTGCCCGCGGTGTACGGCACCGAGGACGTGCAGCCGCCGTCGGCGTGGGCGGCGGTGGCCGTGGTGCCGAGCGGGGCGGCGAGCACGGCGGCGCCGAGGAGGGCGCGGCGCAGGGAGGTACGGCTGAGGCGGATCACCGTCGGATGCTCCCCGCCCACCGCCCCCGCCACTCCGGCTACGCCGGCACGGACCGGGGCAGGAGGGCCGCCACCCCGCGGAAAGCCGCGGCACCGGCCGGGGCCTCACCAGCGGGGATCGGCACCGCCCCGGCCACCGACACCGGCCACCGCCCGCTCCGATCCGACAAGACCGACCGCACCGGCATCCGCCGTTCCGGAGACGCCGGCACCGGCAGGACCGGTGCCGGGCGTGCCCGCCGGCCCCGCGTCCGCCAGGACACGGGGCCGGGTCACGAGGGGGTGCGGGCGGCGGCCAGCAGGCGGGTGACGTCGGTGGAGCAGAGGGTGAGGGCGGCGCCCACGGTCGCGAGGACGTCGCGCTCGGCGGGGGTGTAGGGCCCGTCGGCGAGGGCGATGCGGGCGCCCTGGAGGAGGACCGCCTCGCGGCCCGCGGGGGCGAGGTGCGGGGCGAGCGGGTCGAGGGCCTCGTGCAGTTCGATGGCGAGGCTTGCTCCGGACGGGTGGTCGAAGATGCGGCCGTCGTCCGCGGCGAGCGCCTGGACCAGGGCGCCGAGCTGTTCCTCCGTGCAGTCGGGGAAGCCGGCGGCGCGGACCGTGATCACCGCCGCCTCCAGTGACGTACGGGCGCAGGCGCCGCCCGCGGCCAGCACGGCGAGGGCGACGGTGTGCACGGCGTCGCGCAGCATCGCGGAGAAGCGGCCGGTGGTGGGGTGGTCGAGGACGTCGGCGCCGTAGTGGTGGGCGCAGGCGGCGCACTCGACGACCGGTCCCGTCACCCCGCGCGGCACCAGGGGCACGCCCAGCAGGGTGAAGCGGCGGCGGCCGGTGAGGCGCTGGTAGTTGCGGTCGCCTCCGCAGCCGGGGCAGAAGAACTCACCGTCGCCGACCGGCGTCCACGCGGTGCGGGTCCCCAGGATGCGGGCGCGCCTGGCGGCACGGCCGTTTCGTCCCCGGACTGGCAGCACGTCGCACCTCCGTAACCCCGCGGCAACATCGCCGCGCTTGCGTGATGTTAGCCACAGGGACGGCGTGGAGTCATTACCCCGGGGAGACCTTTCCGTGACCTGCCCGCCCGAGGCGGCCGGTGGACGACCGGGCCCCGGCCGCCGTGCGAGGCGGCCGGGGCCCTGAAGCACCAGGTCGGAACGGGTGACTACGAGATCAGCGGGAGGCGCGGTTGACCGCCGACACGACCGCCTTCAGCGAGGCACGCGTCGTGTTCGCGTCGATGCCGATGCCCCACAGCACCTTGTCGTCGATGGCGCATTCGATGTAGGAGGCGGCCTGGGCGTGGGCGCCCTCGCTCATCGTGTGCTCCTGGTAGTCCAGCAGCCGTACGTCGACGCCGATGGAGCCCAGCGCGTCGAAGAAGGCGGAGATCGGGCCGTTGCCGGAGCCGGTCAGCACCGTGTCCTCGCCGTCCACGGTGGCCTGGACGGTCAGGGTGTCGACGCCGTCGGTGTCGGTGGTGGACTGGCCGGTGCGGACCTGGATCCGGCCCCACGCGTTGTCCGGGTTCGGCAGGTACTCGTCCTCGAAGGCCGCCCAGATGTCCTTCGGCGCGACCTCGCCGCCCTCGGCGTCGGTCTTGGCCTGGATGATCTTCGAGAACTCGATCTGCATCCGGCGCGGCAGGTCCAGCTTGTGGTCGTTCTTCAGGACGTACGCGATGCCGCCCTTGCCGGACTGGGAGTTGACGCGGATGACGGCCTCGTAGGAGCGGCCGACGTCCTTCGGGTCGATGGGCAGGTAGGGCACCGCCCACTCCAGGTCGTCGACGGTGACCCCCTTGGCCCTCGCGTCGGCCTCCATGGCGTCGAAGCCCTTCTTGATGGCGTCCTGGTGGGAGCCGGAGAAGGACGTGTAGACCAGGTCGCCCACGTACGGGTGGCGCGGGTGGACCTCCATCTGGTTGCAGTACTCCCACGTACGGCGGATCTCGTCGATGTCGGAGAAGTCGATCTGCGGGTCGACGCCCTGCGAGAACAGGTTCATGCCCAGGGTGACCAGGTCGACGTTGCCGGTGCGCTCGCCCTGCCCGAACAGGCAGCCCTCGACGCGGTCGGCGCCGGCCATCAGGGCCAGTTCGGCGGCGGCGACGGCGGTGCCGCGGTCGTTGTGCGGGTGGATCGACAGGCAGACGTGCTCACGGCGGGACAGGTTGCGGCCCATCCACTCGAAGCGGTCGGCGTGCGTGGACGGCGTCGAACGCTCCACCGTGGCGGGCAGGTTGAGGATGATCTCGCGGCCCGGACCGGGCTGCCAGACGTCCATGACCGCCTCGCAGACCTCCAGGGCGAAGTCCAGCTCGGTGTCGGTGAAGATCTCGGGGCTGTACTGGTAGCCGAACTCGGTCTCGGGGCCCAGCAGTTTCTCGGCGTACTCCATCACCAGGCGGGTGCCGTCGACGGCGATCTGCTTGATGTCGTCCTTGGAGCCGCGGAAGACCACCCGGCGGAAGACCGGCGCGGTGGCGTTGTAGAGGTGGACGACGGCGCGCCGGGCGCCCTTCAGGGACTCGACGGTCCGCTCGATCAGGTCCTCACGGGCCTGGGTCAGCACGGAGATCGTGACGTCGTCCGGGATCGCGCCCTCTTCCTCGACGATGGAGCGCACGAAGTCGAAGTCGGTCTGGCCGGAGGCCGGGAAGCCGACCTCGATCTCCTTGTAGCCCATCGCGACCAGCTGGTCGAACATCCGGCGCTTGCGCTCGGGCGACATCGGGTCGATCAGGGCCTGGTTGCCGTCGCGCAGGTCGGTGGAGAGCCAGCGGGGGGCGACGGTGATCCGGTTGGCCGGCCAGGTGCGGTCCGGGATGTCTACCTGCTCGTACCGGCCGTACTTGTGGATCGGCATGGAACTGGGCTGCTGGCGGTTCGCCATGATTGCGTGGGCTCCTCGGGGTGTCCGGCGTGACCGGTGGGACCGGCCGTCCGATGGGGACGGTGTCCGACGGGAACGGCCGACGAGGCAACACCGAGCTCCGCGGGGAGGGGGTCGGCCTACGACTACAGGCCCTCGCCGCGGCAGCTAAGGAGAAGCAGCCCGAAACGCATGATGCTCCGCAGCCTAGCCGAGCCGCGCCCGGTGCGCGGTTCCGTATCAGTATGCGGGACCGCGCGGACCAACAGGACAAAACGTGCGCCATACCACTCTCCATCACAGACGCATGTCAAATGTCCGGTTTTTTCATCAATCATGATGGCCGGTAGTGACAGCGGGATAGCCCAGTGCCAAGGTGCGGTGCATGACGACCAACGGGGGCTTCGAGCCCGTCTTCTGCACGATCGTCCCGCCCCACGTCCTCGACCAGCTCGCCCAGCAGGACGACCCGGCCGTGTCCGGCCCCGCCCGCGCGTCCCTGGAGCACGACGCCTACCAGCGCACCCACCGCCGCCTGACCACGGTGATCGGCGCGACCGCCCTCGCGGCACCGGGCGCCGGCGACGGGGGCCGCCCGCGGCGCACGATCTACGACGCCGGGCACACGCAGAACCTGCCCGGCAGCGAGGTCCGCGCCGAGGGCTCCGAGCCCGGCCAGGACGCCACCGTCAACCGCGCCTACAACGGGCTCGGCGCCACCTTCGAGCTCTACCGGAAGGTCTACGGCCGGGACTCCATCGACGGCCAGGGCCTGCCGCTCGACGCCAGCGTCCACTTCGGCGAGAACTACGACAACGCCTTCTGGAACGGCGAGCAGATGGTGTTCGGCGACGGCGACAACGAGATCTTCCTCGACTTCACCATCCCCGTCGACGTGATCGGCCACGAGCTCACCCACGGCGTCACGCAGTACACCGCCAACCTCACCTACTTCGGGCAGCCCGGCGCGCTCAACGAGTCGCTGTCCGACGTCTTCGGCTCGCTGATCAAGCAGTACGCGCTCGGCCAGACAGCCGCCGAGGCCGACTGGCTGATCGGCGCCGGGCTGCTCGCCCCGCGCGTCACCGGGGTCGCCCTGCGCTCCATGAAGGCGCCGGGCACCGCCTACGACGACGACGTCCTCGGCAAGGACCCGCAGCCCGCCACCATGGACGGCTATGTGCGGACCGGCCGGGACAACGGCGGCGTCCACCTCAACTCCGGCATCCCCAACCACGCGTTCTACCTGGTCGCGGCCGAACTCGGCGGCCACGCCTGGGAGCGGGCGGGCCAGATCTGGTACGACGTGCTGACCGGCGGCAAGCTGAGGAAGGACGCCTCCTTCGCCGACTTCGCCAAGCTCACCGCGGCGGCCGCCAAGGCCCGTTACGGGGAGGGCACGGAGTCGCAGGCCGTGCTGAAGGCCTGGGAGCAGGTCAAGGTCCACACCAAGTAGCAGCGGCCCACCGTGGGAGCGCGCACCGTGCCGGAGCGCCGCGGGCAGGCGCCGTGGCACGGTGCACCGTCCCGTACTAGACAGGTATCCATGCGTATCGAAGTGCGGCGTACGGGCGGGTTCGCGGGTATCGAGCGGCGCGCCGAGGTGGACACCTCGGGGCGCCCCGACGCCCGCGCCTGGCAGGAACTGGCCGGGCGGGCGCTGGCGGCCGGTTCGCCCACCCCGCCGGCCGGGGTCCCGGACGGCTTCGGCTACCGCGTCACGGTCGACGGCCGGACGTTCTACGCGGCCGACCCGCACCTCACCGAGGCACAGCGGGAGCTGATCTCCAGAGTGCTGCGGGAGGGTGCGTGAGGGGGCGTCCGGGGCACGTAACGCGTAGGTGACGCAGGGGCGTTGACTTCCGTCACCGGGGGTACGGATGATCCGCCCATGCCGACTGACCCGTACGCGTCCCGGACCGCCCCGCCCCGCTTCCCGGACGGCTTCCTGTGGGGCGTGTCGACCTCGGCCCACCAGATCGAGGGCGCCGCCGACCTGCGTGAACCGTCCGTGTGGGACACCTTCACCGCCGCGCCGGGCCGGGTGAAGGACGGCAGCACGGCGGCGGTGGCCTGCGACCACTACCACCGCTACCGGGAGGACGTCGCCCTGCTGGCGGACCTCGGGGTGAACGCGTACCGCTTCTCGGTCTCCTGGCCGAGGGCCGCCTCCCCCGGCGGCCTGGACTTCTACGACCGCCTGACCGACGAGCTCTGCGCGGCCGGCGTCCGCCCGGTCCCCACCCTCTACCACTGGGACCTCCCGGCCGGACTGGACTGGCTGGACCGCGACACGGCGTCCCGCTTCGCCGACCACGTCTCCCGCGTCGCCGCCCGCCTCGGCGACCGGATCACCCGGTGGATCACCCTCAACGAACCCGCCGAGCACACCCTCCTCGGCCACGCCCTCGGCGCCCACGCCCCCGGCGGGCGGCTCCTCTTCGACGCCCTCCCCGCCGCCCACCACCAGCTCCTCGCCCACGGCCTGGCGGTACGGGCCCTGCGCGCGTCCGGCGCCGCGGACATCGGCATCGCCAACAGCCACGGTCCGACCTGGCCGGCGTCCGGCGACCGCGCGGACATCGAGGCCGCCGACTTCTACGACACCCTGCTGAACCGCCTGTTCGCGGACCCGCTCCTCCTCGGCGCGTACCCGGCGGGCCTGGGCGACCTGATGCCGGGCGACGTGACGGCGGACCTGGAGGTGATCTCCGAACCCCTCGACTTCTACGGCGTGAACTACTACGCCCCCACCCGGGTCGGCGCCCCGCAGGGCACGGAGATCGAGTTCGGCGGCCTCACCCTGCCCGCCGAACTCCCCTTCACCGTCCTGGACATCGAGGGCGTCCCGGTCACCGACTTCGGCTGGCCGGTGGTCCCGGAGGGTCTCACCGAGCTGCTGACCGGCTTCCGGGACCGCTACGGCGACCGCCTCCCGCCGGTCGTCATCACCGAGAACGGCTGCTCCGGCGACGGCCTGGACGACCAGGACCGGATCGCCTACCTCGACGGCCACCTCCGCGCCCTGCACCGCGCCCTGGAGGCGGGCGTGGACGTGCGCGGCTACTTCGTCTGGTCCCTCCTGGACAACTTCGAATGGGCCGAGGGCTACACCCGCCGCTTCGGCCTGGTCCATGTCGACTTCGGCACGCTGGCCCGCACCCCGAAGGCGTCGTACGGGTGGTACCGGGACTTCCTGCGCACCCAGCGCTGAGCCGCCGCGCGAGGGCCCGCACCCGGACGGGGAAAAGTCCTACGGCGATGTCCCTCCCCCGTCGTACTCTGGGAAACGCGAGGCCGTTCCTCGGAGGTGCGGCCGTGACGAGGAGGAACCGCAGGCCTTCAGCGCCGGCCCATGACTCAGACACCCACAGCCCGCACCCCTGCTCAGGGGCAGGCGAGAGCGCAGTTCACGGTTCCAGCCCAGCATCCGATGGTCACCGTGCTGGGATCAGGCGACTCCCTGCTGCGCGTCATCGAGAAGGCCTTCCCGGCGGCCGACATCCACGTCCGGGGCAATGAGATCAGCGCGGTCGGCGACGCGGCGGAGGTCACGCTCGTCCAGCGGCTGTTCGACGAGATGATGCTGGTGCTGCGCACCGGGCAGCCGATGACGGAGGACGCGGTGGAACGCTCGATCGCCATGCTCAGGGCGAGCGGGAACGGGACGAACGACGGCCAGGAGACCCCGGCCGAGGTACTGACGCAGAACATCCTGTCCTCCCGCGGCCGCACCATCCGCCCCAAGACGCTCAACCAGAAGCGCTACGTCGACGCGATCGACAAGCACACGATCGTGTTCGGCATCGGCCCCGCCGGTACCGGCAAGACGTATCTGGCCATGGCCAAGGCGGTCCAGGCCCTCCAGTCCAAGCAGGTCAACCGGATCATCCTGACCCGGCCGGCCGTGGAGGCCGGGGAGCGGCTGGGCTTCCTGCCGGGCACCCTCTACGAGAAGATCGACCCCTATCTGCGGCCCCTGTACGACGCGCTGCACGACATGCTGGACCCGGACTCGATCCCGCGGCTGATGGCGGCGGGGACGATCGAGGTGGCCCCGCTGGCGTACATGCGCGGCCGGACCCTGAACGACGCCTTCATCATCCTGGACGAGGCGCAGAACACCAGCGCCGAGCAGATGAAGATGTTCCTCACCCGGCTCGGGTTCGACTCGAAGATCGTCGTCACCGGTGACGTGACCCAGGTCGACCTGCCCTCGGGGACGAAGTCCGGGCTGCGGCAGGTCCAGGACATCCTGGAGGGGCTCGACGACGTCCACTTCTCCCGGCTGACGTCCCACGACGTCGTACGGCACAAGCTGGTGGGCCGTATCGTCGACGCGTACGAGCAGTACGACAGCCAGCACGGCACGCAGAACGGCACGCAGCACCAGGGCGGCCGGGGCAGGGCCGGGCACAAGGGGAAGTAGACAAGCGCAGCCTCATGTCGATCGACGTCAACAACGAGTCCGGAACCGAGGTCGACGAGCAGGCGATCCTCGACATCGCCCGCTACGCCCTCGCCAGGATGCGCATCCACCCGCTCTCCGAGCTCTCGGTGATCGTGGTGGACGCCGACGCCATGGAGCAGCTGCACATCCAGTGGATGGACCTGCCCGGCCCCACCGATGTGCTGTCCTTCCCGATGGACGAACTGCGTCCGCCGTCGAAGGACGACGACGAGCCGCCGCAGGGCCTGCTCGGCGACATCGTGCTGTGCCCGGAGGTCGCCACGCAGCAGGGCGCGGACGCCCCGACGCGGCACTCCATGGACGAGGAGCTCCAGCTGCTCACCGTCCACGGAGTGCTGCACCTGCTGGGCTACGACCACGAGGAGCCCGACGAGAAGGCCGAGATGTTCGGCCTTCAGGCGGCCATCGTGGACGGCTGGCGCGAGGAGCGGGGCGTCACGGGCCCCTCCCCGGCGCCGACCGTGTCATGAGCCCCCAGCTGATCACCGGCGCGGTCCTGCTGATCGTCGTCGCCTGGCTCGCCGCCTGCGCGGAGGCGGGCCTGGCCCGGGTCTCCAGCTTCCGGGCCGAGGAGGCGGTCAGATCCGGCCGCCGCGGCGCCGCGAAGCTGGCCCAGGTCGCCGCCGACCCGACGCGCTACCTCAACGTGGCGCTGCTGGTCCGCGTCATGTGCGAGATGGCGGCGGCGGCACTGGTCACGTACGCCTGTCTGAAGGAGATCCACAGCACCTGGCAGGCGCTGCTCGCCGCGCTCGGTGTGATGGTCCTGGTGTCGTACGTCGCCGTCGGCGTCTCCCCGCGCACCATCGGCCGCCAGCACCCGCTGAACACGGCGACCGCAGCGGCGTACGTGCTGCTGCCGCTGGCCCGGGTGATGGGCCCGATCCCCTCGCTGCTGATCCTCCTAGGCAACGCGCTCACCCCCGGCAAGGGCTTCCGGCGCGGCCCGTTCGCCTCGGAGGCGGAGCTGCGCGCGATGGTGGACCTCGCGGAGAAGGAGTCGCTGATCGAGGACGACGAGCGCCGTATGGTGCACTCGGTCTTCGAGCTCGGCGACACCCTGGTGCGGGAGGTCATGGTGCCGCGCACCGACCTGGTGGTGATCGAGCGCTACAAGACGATCCGCCAGGCCCTCACCCTCGCCCTGCGCTCGGGTTTCTCGCGGATCCCGGTCACCGGCGAGAGCGAGGACGACATCGTCGGGATCGTCTATCTGAAGGACCTCGTCCGCCGGACGCACATCAGCCGCGAGGCCGAGTCGGACCTGGTGTCCACGGCGATGCGGCCCGCGTTCTTCGTACCGGACACCAAGAACGCCGGTGACCTGCTGCGCGAGATGCAGAAGGAGCGCAACCACGTCGCCGTCGTCATCGACGAGTACGGCGGCACGGCCGGCATCGTGACCATCGAGGACATCCTCGAGGAGATCGTCGGCGAGATCACCGACGAGTACGACCGCGAGCTGCCGCCCGTGGTGGAGCTGGGCGAGGACCGGCACCGGGTCACCGCCCGTCTCGACATCACCGACCTCGGCGAGCTGTACGGGTTCGAGGAGTACGACGACGAGGACGTGGAGACCGTCGGCGGGCTGCTGGCCAAGGCGCTGGGCCGGGTGCCCATCGCGGGGGCGTCGGCCGTCGTGGAACTGCCCGACGGGCGGGAGCTGCGGCTGACGGCGGAGGCCGCGGCGGGACGCCGGAACAAGATCGTGACCGTGCTGGTGGAGCCGGTCGTCCCCGCGGAGCCGGACACGGCGGACGGCGACCCGGGCCGGGAACGGGCACGGGAGCGGGAGAGGGAACGGGAGGCACCGTGACACCCCAGGAGCTGCGGGCGTTCTGTCTGTCCTTCAACGCGGCGCAGGAGGACTTCCCCTTCAACCCCGAGACGTCCGTGTTCAAGGTGCTGGGCAAGATGTTCGCCCTGACGGGCCTGTCGGCGCGGCCCCTCACGGTCAACCTCAAGTGCGACCCGGAGGACGCGGTACGGCTGCGCGACGAGCACCAGGGCCTGATCGTGCCGGGGTACCACATGAACAAACGCCACTGGAACACGGTCACGGCGGACGGCGCCCTCCCCGACCGGCTGCTCCGCGAACTGATCGAGGACTCCTACGACCTCGTCGTCGCGGGCCTGCCGAGGGCGGAACGCCTGCGCCTCGACCGCCCGTGACCGGCGCGGGGTGCGGCACGCAGGCCGCCGGGGGGTGCAGAACCGAGCCGGCCTGCGGCTCCGCCGCGCGGGTGCGGCCGACCACGGCGCACCCGCACCCGCCCCGCGGCCGGAGGCCCCCGTATCCTCGGCTCATGACCGACAGCAACGCACTCGACCCCGAGGACCGCAAGATCGTCACCCTCGCCCGCTCGGCCCGCGCACGCAACCACGTGCCGGAGGGCGCGGCCGTCCGCGACGAGACGGGGCGCACCTATGTCGCCGGCAGCGTCGCCCTCCCCTCGCTGCGGCTGAGCGCCCTGCAGACCGCGGTGGCGATGGCGGTGGCGTCCGGTGCCACCTCGCTGGAGGCCGCGGCCGTGGTGACGGAGGCCGACGGCGCCGCCGAGGCGGACCTGGCGGTCGTACGGGACCTCGGCGGGGCCGGGACACCGGTGCTGCTGGCCGGCCCGGACGGCGTGGTACGGAAGACCGTCAGCGCCGATTGACCCGGCACCGGAACCCCGGTGCACCGGCATCCGGAACCCGGCTGAACCGCCCGTGGCGCCCTCGCACAGGTCGGCCTGATTTCGTCCTTGCCGTAGCCGGTCCCCCGCGCATCAATGGGGACCGGCGGATCCGACGGGCCGTCAGAAACCCGCACCCGCGCGCAGCGTGACCGCACCCACCTGCCGCGGACGTCCCGCCGGTACGCCACTCCCGCCACCCCCCACATGGCAGTCCCGACACGGGAAGGGAGCTCCAACCCCTATGAAAAGCAAGCGAATCGCAACAGGTGCGGCACTTGCGGCGGGGGCCCTCGCGGTCACCGGCCTCGCGTTCGCCCCCACGGCGGCAGCCGTCAGCCCGACGTCCGCCACCGTCACGGCGAGCTGCGGTCTCTTCGGCGGCGGCAGCGCCACCCTCACGGCCACCCAGAGCGGCACCTCGGCCACCCTCACCCTCTCCTCGACGGCGATCACCACTCCGCTCGCGCTGTCGGCCAACTCGATCGCGTCCACGCTCACCATGGCCAAGGCGAGCGGCGGCACGTCCGTCTTCAGCGGGACCGTGAACCCGGCCATGGCCGCCGGTTCCGCGGTCACCGTCGGCCCGCTCCCCGGCACCGTGGCCGCCGGCGACAGCCTGGACATGCACGGCGGCTCGCTGAAGATGGTGATCTTCGGCATCACCGTCACCTGTACGGCGAACGCCGCCCAGTCGCCGGGTCCGTTCGTGTTCTGATCCCCGGCCCCACCGCACCGCGCCTCCCCGATGCGGCAGGAGAACGTGAGACGGCCATCGATCTGATGATCCGTCAGTTCTCCTGCCGCATCTCCCTTGACTTCTCACCCCGGCTCCACATCAATGGCCCCCTGCCTGGGCGCAGAAGAGCCGCTGCGCACGCATCCCTTCAGGAGGGGGCAAGGATGGGTTCGAAGGGTCGGACCCCCTGGAGGTCCAGGGGATCCCGAAGACGGCGTCTGATACCGCTGCTCGGCGCGGCCGTCCTCGCGGTCACGGCGAACGGCGCGCTGGCCTGTCCGGCCGGCGCGACGGGCACCGACGTGGACTACGCGACGCACTGCATCCCGCCGGCGATCGCGGGTCTGCCGCCGATCGACGGCACCACCACCGCGAACATCTCGGTGGACAAGGAGAACGCCAAGGTGGGCGACACGGTCACCGTGACCTACACGGTGGTCAAGCCCGCCGCCAACAATCCCACCGATCTGGCCCTGCCGGCCGACATCATGACGCCCACCGGCACGGTGGCCCTCGGCGGCGCGCAGAGCGGCGACGTCACGGTCACCGGGCCCAAGAAGAACGACCCGGTGCCGGGCAAGGGGGTCTTCCCCTCCTTCTCGATGACCGGGACGTTCACCGTCACCCACGCGGGCACGATCACGCTCTCGCCCGGTGACTACAACATCCACACCAGCTACATCCTGGAGCTGGACACCCCGTGCACGGTGACGAACCCGCCCGCACCGGTCTCCGAGAGCATCACGGCGACCGACGCGACGCAGCCCAACACCCGTGCCATCAGTCTCGGTTCGGCCTCCGGCAAGCCCGGTGACAGTGTGACCGTCACCGGCAGCGACTTCACGCCGGGTGCCACCGTCACCCTCGCCGGGCGGTCCGGGGCGACCCAGACCGCGGACACGGCGACGGTGACCGCCACGTCCACGGGCACCTTCAGCGGTGCGCTCACCGTCAACGACAGGAGCACGACGGGGATCGTGGCGTACGAGGGCGCCGCGTGGAGCGACGCCAAGGGCGCGGGACCCGCCGCGTACACCGTCGTCGACGACACCCCGGTGCCCGCCGGGAGCCAGCGGCTGACCACCACCGTGAAGGCGGGGACGCTGTCCATGTCCCAGGCCGGGGACGCCGTCTCCCTCTCGGCGGTCGACTTCGGCCAGGGCGGGGCCTCCACCGGGAGTCTGCAGACGGTGACGGTCAAGGACTTCCGCGGTGGGCCCGCGGGCTGGTCCCTGACCGGCAAGGTCACCGACTTCAGCGGTCCCGGCGCCACGATCGATGCCGGGAAGCTCAGCTGGACGCCTGCCTGCGGTACGAAGGCGGGCAGCCCGAGCACCTGTCAGGCCGGTTCCGCGGGCCCGGTGGGCAGTTCGGGGGCGACCCTCGCCTCGACGCCCAACGGCGCGCTCACCGGCGGTGAGTTCACGGCGGACGCCCGGCTCTCGCTGGACGTACCGGCGTTCACACCTCCGGGGTCGTACTCCGGCGTGCTGACGCTCACGCTCACCTGACGGCACCGCACCGTCCGCACCGCACCGTCCGCACCGCACCGTCCGCACCGTGCACGACGCACCGTCCGCAACGCCGTCGTGCCGGGCGGCCGGGCGGCCGGCCCACCGGCCCGCACCCGCCCGTCCGCCCCGGCACCGCCGCACCCGTCGCGACGTCCACAGGGGTCCGCACCCATGCGCAAGCCGTACGTCCTCCCCGCACCGCTCCAGTTCCTGCTCCGGTCCGTGCCGCTTCTGTCGCTGCTGCTCCTGCCGGTGGTGGCCGCCGTTCCCGCCCGCGCCGCGGACAACGGGAGCTGGTCGGTCTACCCCGCCGCCTCCGCCGTCGCCGCGCGGCCGTACTTCTACCTCTCCGCCGATCCCGGCCAGACCCTCGAGGACAAGGTGGTCGTCGCCAACAGGACGGCCCGGCCCCTGACCTTCCGGCTCTACGCCGCCGACGCCTACAACACCGCCCGCGACGGCGGGTTCGCGGTGCGTACGGCGAAGGAGCGGATGCGGGGCGTGGGCGCGTGGGCGCGGCCCGCGAAGTCCCGGGTGACGGTCCCCGGGCACGGGTCGGTCACCGTGCCCTTCACGCTGAAGGTGCCCGAGGGCGCCGAACCGGGCGACCATCCGGGGGCGATCGTCGCGCTCGACGAGCGGGTCGGCAAGGGCGGCGGCTCCCTGGCGCTCGGCGTGCAGCGGGCCGTCGGCGCCCGGGTCTACCTCAAGGTCGGCGGGCCCGCGGTGCCCGCGATCGCTGTGGAGAACGTGCGCGTCAGCCACCACCAGCCCCTGGTGCCCGGCCTCGGTGCCAGCACCGCGACGATCTCCTACACCCTGCACAACACCGGCAACGTCACCCTCGGTCCGGTGGTGGAGCTCAGGGCACGGGGCCTGTTCGGCCGGACGCTGCTGGCCCGGCACCTGACCCGCGTCCCCGCCGAACTGCTGCCGGGCCAGCGGGTCCGGCTCAGCGAGCCGTGGCACGGGGCGCCCCAGCTGGACCGGGCCGACGTCACACTGACGGCGCGCGCGAAGGGCACCCGGGAATCGGGCGGCGCGTCGTTCCTGGCGCTGCCGTGGCTGGTGGTGGCGGTGGTGTTCGCCGCGGGGGTGGCCGCCGGGGCGCTGCTGGTGCGGGCCCGCCGGAGCGGCGGGCGGCCCCTGACGGCGTTCCGGCGCCTGGTGGCGCGGCCGTTCAGAGGGCGTCGGGGCCGCGTTCGCCGGTCCGTACCCGTACGACCGTCTCGACGGGCAGCGCCCACACCTTCCCGTCCCCGATCTTCCCCGTCTGCGCGGCCCTGACGATCGCGTCGATGACGTCCTCGCCGTCCGCGTCGGAGACGACGACCTCGATCCGGACCTTGGGCACGAGGTCGACGCGGTACTCGGCGCCGCGGTAGACCTCGGTGTGGCCGCGCTGACGGCCGTAGCCGCTGGCCTCGGAGACGGTCAGGCCGTGCACGCCGAGCTCCTGGAGGGCGGTCTTGACCGCGTCGAGGCGGTGCGGCTTGACGATCGCGGTGATGAGTTTCATGCCGGGGGCGTGACCTTCTGGGTGAGGGACGGGACCGCGTGGGCGGCGGAGGCGCCGACCGGGGCACCGTGCCCCAGGACCCCGTGATCGTAGGCCGTCTCGGCGTGCACCGTAAGGTCCAGACCGGTGTACTCGTGCTCCTCGTCCGCCCGCAGGCCCACCACCCGGTCGAGCACCCGCCCGATGCCGTACGTCATCGCGAACGCGTACGCCGCCACGGCGAGCACCGCCACCAGCTGCCGCCCGAGCGGGGCGAGCCCGCCGCCGTAGAGGAGGCCGTCGGCGTGGCCGGTCATGGCGGCGGTGGCGAACAGGCCGATGAGGAGGGTGCCGACGACGCCGCCGACCAGGTGGACGCCGACGACGTCGAGGGAGTCGTCGTAGTTCAGCCTGAACTTCCAGCTCACCGCGTACGAGCAGACGACCCCGGCGGCGAGCCCGACGACGAGCGCGCCGAGCAGGGAGACCACGCCGCAGGCCGGGGTGATGGCGACGAGACCCGCGACCGCGCCGGACGCGGCACCCAGGGTGGTGGGGTGGCCGTCACGTTTCTGCTCGACGAAGAGCCAGCCCAGCAGCCCGGTGCAGCCCGCGGCGAGGGTGTTGAGGAAGGAGGCGGCGGCGAGGCCGTCGGCGTGCAGGGCGGAGCCCGCGTTGAAGCCGAACCAGCCGAACCACAGCAGTCCCGCGCCGAGCACCACCATCGGCAGGTTGTGCGGACGCATGGCGTCCTTCTTGAACCCGAGCCGCGGTCCGAGGACCAGGCAGAGCGCGAGCCCGGAGGCGCCGGAGGTGATCTCGACGGGCAGTCCGCCGGCGAAGTCGACGGCGCCGAGGTCGTGCAGGATCCAGCCGCCGGGGCCCCAGACCCAGTGGGCGACCGGAACGTATACGAGGAGTGTCCACACGGGCACGAAGACCAGCCACCCCGTGAACTTCGCCCGGTCGGCGACCGCGCCGCTGATCAGGGCGGCGGTGACGATCGCGAAGGTGAGCTGGAAGGAGGCGAACAGCAGGGTGGGGACGGTGCCCGTCACGCTGTGCGGGCCGATGCCGCTCATCCCGGCGTGCGCCAGGGTGCCGATCAGGCCGTCGCCGGCGTCGGCGCCGAAGGCGAGCGAGTAGCCGGCCGCCAGCCACACCACCGTGACCAGGGCGATGGACACGAAGCTCATCATCAGCATGTTGAGGACGCTCTTCGTGCGGACCATGCCGCCGTAGAAGAGGGCGAGGCCCGGGGTCATCAGCAGGACCAGGGCGGTGGCGGCGAGCAGCCAGGCGGTGTCGCCGGTGTCCAGGTGCGCGGCGGCGAGGGTCACGGTCACTCCAACCGGGAGGGGGCTCGTCCGAGGGTCACCGGCGCGCGTTTCCTGTCGCGTACGGGGATGTTTCCGCCGCGTTTCATTGCGGACGGGTTTCCGGGATCTCACCGCGCGGTGTGCGGAAGCTCACCACCCGGGCCTGCCGGGGCCCGCCGCGCGGCGGGCCGGCGGGCTCCCGGCCGACGGGTGCGCACGAGGTCGGCGGGCCCTCGCGCCGCCGGTGCGCAAGGGGCCGGTGGGCTCTTGTCCGGGGGAGCCCGTGACATCAGGGACAATGGGCGGCATGAGCGTGCGCAGCCAGACTTCCGAGCAGCCGGCCGAGGCGGTCCACCGGGCGGGTTTCGCCTGTTTCGTGGGCCGGCCCAACGCGGGCAAGTCCACCCTGACGAACGCTCTGGTCGGGCAGAAGGTGGCGATCACCTCCAACCGCCCCCAGACCACGCGGCACACGGTACGGGGCATCGTGCACCGGCCGGACGCGCAGCTGATCCTGGTCGACACCCCCGGCCTGCACAAGCCGCGCACCCTGCTGGGCGAGCGGCTGAACGACGTGGTGCGCACCACGTGGGCCGAGGTCGACGTGATCGGCTTCTGCCTGCCCGCGAACGAGAAGCTCGGCCCCGGTGACCGCTTCATCGCCAAGGAGCTGGCCGGGATCCGGAAGACCCCGAAGATCGCCGTCGTCACCAAGACCGATCTGGTGGACTCCAAGACGCTCGCCGAGCAGCTGATCGCGATCGACCTGCTCGGCAAGGAGCTGGGTTTCGAGTGGACGGAGATCGTCCCCGTGTCGGCGGTCGGCGGCAAGCAGGTGGATCTGCTGGCCGACCTGCTGGTCCCGCTCCTTCCGGAGGGGCCGATGCTCTACCCCGAGGGCGACCTGACCGACGAGCCCGAGCAGGTCATGGTGGCCGAGCTGATCCGTGAGGCCGCGCTGGAGGGCGTGCGGGACGAGCTGCCGCACTCCATCGCGGTGGTCGTGGAGGAGATGCTGCCCCGCGAGGACCGCCCCGCGGACAAGCCCCTCCTCGACATCCACGCCAACCTCTACATCGAGCGGTCCAGCCAGAAGGGGATCATCATCGGCCCCAAGGGCAGCCGTCTGAAGGAGGTCGGCATGAAGTCCCGCAAGCACATCGAGGCGCTGCTGGGCACGCCGGTCTTCCTCGACCTGCATGTGAAGGTCGCGAAGGACTGGCAGCGCGACCCCAAGCAGCTGCGCCGCCTGGGCTTCTGAGCCGCTCCTGATTCCCGACGGGCCCGCCGTCCGCCGCTCCTGTTCCCCGTAGGTCTACACCGGCGTGCGGAAGCCGATCGTCGGCACCGCGCGCCGCAGCGGCCACGGGCGGACCGGTTCGCTGGCGACCAGCCCGGCGAGGAAGGCGTAGCGCTCCAGCGCGGCCGGGTCCTGGCCGGCGAGGGAGCGGACCTTGCGCCACCAGGCGCCGATCTCGGCCCAGCCCGGCGCGGAGAGGGAGCCGCCGAACTCCTGCACGGACAGCGCGGCGGTGAGCCCGGCGAAGGCGAGCCGGTCGGCGAGCGGCCAGCCGGCCAGGGTGCCGGTGACGAAACCGGCCACGAACACGTCGCCGGCGCCGGTCGGGTCGAGGGCCTCGACCTCGATCGCGGGTACCTCGGCGCTCTCGCCGGTCCTGCGGTCCACGGCGTAGGCGCCTTCCGCGCCCAGGGTGACCACGGCGAGCGGGACGTGTTCGGTCAGCGCGTGGGCGGCGGCGCGCGGGGTGGCGGCGCCGGTGTAGCGCATGGCCTCCTCGGCGTTGGGCAGGAACGCCTCGCAGTGCGCCAGATCGGGCAGCCCGGCCAGGTCCCAGGCGCCGGTGTCGTCCCAGCCGACGTCGCCGAAGATCCGGGTGCCGCGTGCGGCGGCCTGCGCGACCCAGGGGTCCCGCCGGCCCGGGGTGAGCGAGGCGACGGCGGCGCGGGCGCGCGGCGGGCAGACCGGGGCGGCCGGGCCGGGCGGCGGCTCGTGGCCGTGCGACACCATCGTGCGTTCGCCCTCGTACGCCATGGACACGGTGACGGGGCTGTGCCAGCCGGGCACGCGGCGGGACGGGACGAGGTCGATGCCCTCGCCCTGTTCCAGGGCGTCCCAGCAGTAGTCGCCGTAGTGGTCGTCGCCGAAGGCCGCCGCGAGGGACGTCCTCAGGCCGAGCCGGGCCAGCGCGGTGGCCATGTTGGCCACGCCGCCGGGGCTGGAGCCCATGCCGCGCGCCCAGGACTCGGTGCCGCGCACCGGGGCGGAGTCGAGGCCGGTGAAGACGATGTCGAGGAAGACGGTGCCGGTGAGGTAGACGTCGCAGGGCGGGTCGTCGGAGGTGCGCAGGTCCGCGAGGGGGTCGACCGGCAGGGCGTCCGGACCGGGTCCGAAGACCCGGGAGGGCGTACGGGAGCCGTGGGTTTCCTGTGGCGCGGACACGTGCACTCCTGACAGATGGTGCGGTTCAGGCCAGTGTGCACCACGCCGCCCGCGGGGGTACGGCGGTCGTGCCGGGGCCGCCCGGACCGCGCCGGACGGTCGCCGGGAGCGGCAGGGAGTGCACCGGGACCTGTCCCGGGGAGCTGGGCCTGCCCCGGGGAGAACAGGAGGTTACCAGCGGGGCACGGACGGTGCGGCCCATTCCGGGTCGGCGGCCCGCATGGCCGCCGCGTCGTCGCGGTCGCGCAGCGAGCCGTCGTCGGCGGCCCACCGGCGGTGCAGGAACTCCAGCCGGTCGCGGTCGAGTTCGACGCCGAGGCCGGGTGCGTCCGGGACGGTGACGCGGCCGCCGTCGAAGGTGACGCGCTCGGTGAGGACGTCCTCCTGCTGCCAGGGGTAGTGGGTGTCGCAGGCGTGCCTGAGGCCGGGCACGGTCGAGGCGACATGGGTCATCGCGGCGAGGGATATCCCGAGGTGGGTGTTGGAGTGCATGGACACCTCGACCCCGAACGTGCGGCAGACGGCGGCGAGTTGCTGCGTGTTGCGCAGTCCGCCCCAGTAGTGGTGGTCGGAGAGCACCACCTGGACGGCACGGCGCGCGAAGGCCTCCTCGATCTCCGGGAACGTCGTCACGCACATGTTGGTCGCGAGCGGCACGTCGGTGCGCAGCGCGACCTCGGCCATCGCCGGGGTGCCGAGCGCCGGGTCCTCCAGGTACTCGAGGACGTCCCGCAGCGCGTCCGCGACCTTCACGGACGTGTCCACGGACCAGGCCCCGTTGGGGTCGAGCCGCAGCGGCCGCCCCGGGAACGCCCCGGCGAGGGCGCGGACGGCGGCGGTCTCCTCGTCGGGCGGGAAGACACCGCCCTTGAGCTTGAAGGAGGTGAACCCGTACCGCTCGGTGAACCGCCGCGCCTGCGCCACGATCCCGTCGGGGTCGAGGGCGGGTCCCCAGTCGTCGCTCTCGGCGGTGACGCCCGCGGGGTGGGCGCCCCAGCGGTAGAAGAGGTAGGCGCTGTACTCGACGCTGTCGCGGAGCTTGCCGCCGAGCAGGGTGTGCACGGGCAGGCCGAGCGTCTTGCCGAGGGCGTCGAGGCAGGCGACCTCGAAGGCGGAGAGGACGGACAGCCGCAGCTTGTCGGCGGTCTGCACGCCGCGCAGCCCGCCCACGTCGACCCGCTCCGACACCCGTGACCGGTCGACGGCCACCTGGTCGGCAAGCTGGTGGAGGCCGTTCAGGTCGCTGACCCGCCGCCCTGTCAGTGACCGGGCGAACGGCCGTGCCAGCTCGAGGTACTTGGTGTCGCCGTAGGTCTCCCCCACACCCGTCACGCCGTCCGCGGTGACGATCTCCACGATCAGCCGGGGCGTGTACGGCTGGTGGACGCCCTGGGTGTTCAGCAGGGGCGGGTCGGCGACCAGGATCGGCGTCAGCCGGGCCTCGGCAATCGTGAGGTCGGCGGTCACGGGGCGGCTCCAGGGTCTCGGCGGTCGTCTTCCAGGGCGCGCTGACGGAATCCCTACGGCATCCAGCATCCACATACAGGAACAGAGGCTAGATACGCGAACAGTCGCCGTCAACGGCGCACCGGACGGACAAGCCACACGGCCGGGCGCGTGCTCCTCGGCCGAACTCGGCCGAACTCGGCTGGACCGACTCAGCTGGACTCAGCCGAACGAGTACGCCGCCACCTCGGCCAGGTACCGCTCGCGCAGCGCCTCGTCGTCGTCCAGGAAGGCCGCCAGGAACGAGTTCCGGGCCAGTTCCCGCAGGCGCTCCTCGCCGAGGCCGAGCGCCGAGCGCACCGCGTCGAAGTTGTCCCCGGCGTACCCCCCGAAGTAGGCGGGGTCGTCCGAGTTGACGGTGCACAGCAGCCCCGCCTCGAGCATCGTCCGCAGCGGATGCCGCTCGATGGTGTCGACGGCCCGCAGCCGTACGTTGGAGAGCGGGCACAGGGTCAGCGGCACGCGCTCCCGCACCAGCCGCGCCACCAGCGCCGGGTCCTCCAGGCACCGCAGCCCGTGGTCGACGCGCTCCACCCCGAGCACGTCGAGGGCCTCGGTGATGTACTCCGGCGGCCCCTCCTCCCCGGCATGGGCGACGCGGCGCAGCCCGAGCGCGGCGGCGGCCTCGTAGACCTCGCGGAACTTCACGGGCGGATGCCCGACCTCGGCGGAGTCGAGGCCGACACCGGTGATCCGGTCGAGGAAGGGCTTGGCGGCGTCCAGGGTCCGCAGGGCCGACTCGGCGGACTCGTCGCGCAGGAAGCACATGATGAGCCGGGTGGAGACGCCGTGGGTGCGCTCGCTGTCGCCCAGGACCCGCCACAGCCCCTCGACGACGGTCTCCATGGCGACACCGCGCGCCAGATGGGCCTGCGGGTCGAAGAAGATCTCCGCGTGCCGTACGCCCTGGGCGGCGGCGCGGGTGAGGTAGGCGTCGGCGAGATCGGCGAAGTCCCGCTCGGTCCGCAGCACGGCCATCAGTTCGTAGTACAGGTCGAGGAACGACTGGAGGTCCTCGAACCGGTAGGCCTCGCGCAGGGCGCCGGTGTCGGCGTAGGGCAGCGTCACACCGCCCCGCGCGGCGAGTGCGAAGGCCAGCTCGGGTTCGAGTGTGCCTTCGATATGGAGGTGCAGTTCAGCTTTGGGCAGGGGCATCAGAGCATCGTACGGGTGTTTTGGCTGCGCTTCGGAACCGGGACACGCAGCAGATCGTGGGCGACGGTCAGCTCGCCGGCGTAGCCCGCGGCCCGCGCCTGCCGCTCGAACTCCTCCGGCCCGGAGTAGCGCTGGCTGAAGTGGGTGAGCACGAGATGCCGTACGCCCGCGTCCCGCGCGACGCGGGCGGCCTGACCGGCGGTCAGATGTCCGTGCTCCTCGGCGAGTCCGGCGTCCTCGTCGAGGAAGGTGGACTCGATGACGAGCAGGTCGCAGCCCTCGGCGAGCGCGGGGACTCCGTCGCACAGACGGGTGTCCATGACGAACGCGAACCGCTGCCCGGGGCGCGGCTCGCTGACGTCGCCGAGGGTGACGCCGCCGAGCGCGCCCTCGCGCTGGATACGGCCCACGTCGGGGCCCTGGATGCCGTACGCGGCGAGCCGGTCGGGCAGGATACGGCGGCCGTCGGGTTCGGTGAGCCGGTAGCCGTAGGACTCGACGGGGTGGGAGAGGCGGCGGGCCTCGAGGGTGTACGACGCGGTGTGCGCGAGGACGCCGTCGGCGTCCACCGGGGCCTCGGTCAGGCCGACGGTCTCACGGTAGGCGGTCGCGTACCGCAGCCGGTCGAAGAAGCGCTGCCCGGAGCGCGGGAAGTGCGCGGTGACCGGGTGCGGGACCCGGTCGAGGTTGATGCGCTGGATCACCCCGGCGAGCCCGAGGGAGTGGTCGCCGTGGAAGTGGGTGACGCAGATGCGGTCGATGTCGTGCGCGGCGACCCCGGCGCGCAGCATCTGCCGCTGGGTGCCCTCACCGGGGTCGAAGAGGATGCCCTCGCCGTCCCAGCGCAGCAGGTAGCCGTTGTGGTTGCGGTGCCGGGTGGGTACCTGGCTCGCGGTGCCGAGGACGACGAGTTCACGTACGGACATCGGGTGACGGGCCTATCCGGGGGGCCACTCGAGGCCGCGCCCGCCGAGGACGTGGGCGTGGGCGTGGAAGACGGTCTGGCCCGCGCCGCTGCCGGTGTTGAAGACGATGCGGTAGCTGTCCAGCTTGTCCTCGTCGGCGATGGCCTGGCTCTCGCGCAGCACGTCGGCCGCGAGCTGCGGTGCCCGGGCGGCGAGCGTGGCCGCGTCCGGGTAGTGCGCCTTGGGGATCACCAGGACGTGGGTGGGGGCCTGGGGGTTTATGTCCCGGAACGCCACGGTCGTCTCCGTCTCGCGGACGATCGTCGCCGGGAGGTGGCCGCCGACGATCTTGCAGAAGAGACAGTCGTCCTGCGGTTCCCCTGCCATGTTCCCTCCGGGGGTCGACGAGATGCGGGTGGGGGCATCGTATCGCCGTGGGCGGGTGCGGACCGGCGGGGGCCGGCCGTGCCCACGCGGCAAAGCCGCATGCCGGCCCCGGCCGTGGCGGCCGGGGCCGGGCCGGTGGCCGCGGCCCCGCGCCCCGGCCCGCCGGTGCCTCAGGCGGGCTCTGCGGGTGGGGTCTTCGCCGGGGTGGTCTCCAGGGATTCCAGGGCCAGGCGGATCGCCTCGTCGAGCTGCGGGTCTCTGCCCGCCGCCCAGTCCTGGGGGGTCCGGACCACCTCCACGTCCGGGTCGACACCGTGGTTCTCCACGCCCCAGTCCTGGCCCTCCAGCCAGAAGGCGTACTTGGGCTGGGTGACGAGGGTGCCGTCGACCAGGCGGTAGCGGCTGTCGATGCCGATGACGCCGCCCCAGGTGCGGGTGCCGACCACCGGCCCTATGCCGAGCGCCTTGATCGCCGCGTTGACGATGTCGCCGTCGGAGCCGGAGAACTCGTTGGCGACGACGACCACGGGGCCGCGGGGCGCGTCCTGCGGGTAGCTGTAGGGGCGCATCCCGCGCGGCCGGTTCCAGCCGACGATCCGGCGGGCCAGTTTCTCCACGACGAGCTGGGAGGTGTGGCCGCCGCGGTTCTCCCGGACGTCGACGACCAGGCCCTCGCGGGCCACCTCGACACGCAGGTCGCGGTGGATCTGGGCCCAGCCGGCGCCCATCATGTCCGGCACGTGGAGGTAGCCGAGCCGGCCGCCGGAACGTTCGTGGACGTGGGCGCGCCGGTCGGCGACCCAGGCGTGGTAGCGCAGCGGCTCCTCGTCGTCGAGGGGGACGACGACGGCGTGCCGCAGGTCGCCGCCGCCGGCCGGGGAGACGGTCAGCTCGACGGCCTTGCCCGCCGTGCCGACGAGCAGCGGGCCGGGGCCGGTCACCGGGTCGACGCTCTGCCCGGCGACCGCGACGATCGCGTCGCCGGCGCGCACCGCGACGCCGGGCGCGGCGAGCGGGGAGCGGGCGTCGGGGTCGGAGGTCTCGGAGGGCAGGACACGGTCGACGCGCCACTGCCCGTCGTCGTGCCGGGAGAGGTCGGCGCCGAGCAGGCCCTGCCGGGGGCCGTGGCCGAAGGTGTCGCGCGCGGTGACGTAGGCGTGCGAGGTGCCGAGTTCGCCGTGCACCTCCCACAGCAGGTCGACCAGGTCGTCATGGGTGGCGATCCGGTCGAGGACGGGGCGGTAGCGGTCCAGGACGCCGTCCCAGTCGACGCCGCTCATGTCGGCGCGCCAGAAGTTGTCCCGCATGATGCGGCCGTTCTCCTCGTACATCTGCCGCCACTCGGCCGCCGGGTCGACGGTCTGGCGGATGCGGCCGAGGTCGACGGTGACGGCGGCGTCGCCGTCGTCGTCGGACGGGGCGCGGCGGTCGCTGGGGACGACGCGCAGCTTGCCGTCGGACCACAGCAGGACGCGTTTGCCGTCGCCGCTGACCTGGAAGTGGTCGGCGTCGCCCGCGAGGTGTTCGAGGCGCTGCTGGGCGAGGTCGTAGCGTTCCAGCAGGGTCTTGGGGCCGGGGTCGTCGGGGGTGGCGCGGGAGGTGCCGAGGACGCCCTGCACCGGGTGGCACAGCCACAGCACGCCGTCCTTCGCGGCGCGCAGCCCGGAGTAGCGGGCGGCCTCGACGGGGAACGGCACGATGCGGTCGGCGAGGCCGTCCAGGTCGATGCGGGTGGCGGGGGTGCCCTCGCTGTCGGGGGTCTCGTCCTTGTCCGGCGTCTCGAAGGGCCGGCCGTGGCGCTGCGGGCCGAACGGGGAGGGCGTGGTCGCGGCGAGGGTGATGAGGTGGGGGCGGTCGGCGACGACGAAGGACAGGTCGAAGACGTGCTCGTCGTAGACGGGGTCGAAGGAGCGGGTGGAGAGGAAGGCGAGGTGCTTGCCGTCGAGGGTGAAGGCGGGCGCGTAGTCCTGGAAGCGCAGCGGGGTGGCCTCGGTGACCGACAGGTCGGTGGTGCTGGCGAGCCTGATCTGGCACAGCGGGCGGGGGCCGGGGTGCGACCAGGCGAGCCATGCGGAGTCGGGTGAGAAGACGAGGCCGGAGACGTCGCCGTCCTCGCTGCGGTCGACCTCGCGGACCTCGCCGGTCTCCCGTTCGACGAGGAGCAGCCGTCCGTCGTGCGCGGCGACGGCGGCGCGGCTGCCGTCGGGGGCCATGGCGAGGTCCAGTACCCGGCCGAGGCGGCCCGCGGCGAGGCGGCGCGGGGTGGCGCCGGGGGTGAGGCCGGTGGCGGGGGCGAACTCCAGGGCGTCGTCGCCCTCGGCGTCGGTCACCCACACCACCCATTCCTCGCCGTCGGCGCGGAACGCGCGGGGCAGGCGGGCGCGTACGCCGGGGGCGGCGGCGAGGGCGCGGGCGGGGCCGGAGCGGTGGGTGACCCAGTGGATCCCGCCGCGTACGGCCACGGCGCTGCCGCGGGCGGTGTGGTCGGGGGACGCGGAGCCGAACCAGTGGGCGGCGTCCACCGGGGCGGGCTGCTGGTCGGTGCGGGAGCCGCCGAGACGGAGGTCCAGGCGGCGGGGTTCGGCGCCGTCGAGGTCGTCGAGCAGCCAGAGTTCGCCCGCGGCGGACCAGACGACGCGGGTGCCGTCGGTGGCGGCGTGGCGGGCGTAGAACCCGTCGAGCGGGGTGTGGCGGCGCAGGTCGGAGCCGTCGGCGAGGGAGGAGTAGAGGGCGCCGGTGCCTTCGTGGTCACAGAGGAAGGCGATCCGGTCCCCCACCCAGAACGGGTACTCGATGTTGCCGTCGAGGTCCTGGTGGAGGCGGGTGAACTCCGTTGCCCCACCGGCCTGTCCGGCCTGCCCGGTGTCTCCGGTTCCCTCGCGCTCCTCGGCGATCCACAGTTTGCCGGCCGTGCCGCCCCGGTAGCGCTTCCACCAGGCGGCCTCACGGCCCATGGGCGCGGACAGCAGCACGGTGCGCGGGCCGTACGCCACGTCGCCGACCGGGCCGTACGGCAGGACGGCCGCCGGTCCGCCGTCCAGCGGGACGGCGCGGGCCCAGCTGCGGCGCAGGCTCGCCTGGCCCTGGGTGCTGAGGGCGAGGACCTCGCCGGAGGGGGTCCAGCCGCGCACCTGGGTGCGCAGGCTCCCCCAGTACGTCAGGCGTTTCGACGGTCCGCCGTCGACGGGGGCGACATGCACCTCGGGGGCGCCGTCCCGGGTGGAGGTCCAGGCGACGGTGGTGCCGTCGGGCGAGATGCGGGGGTGGTTCACCGGTACGTTGTCGGCGCTGACGCGCCAGGCCCGGCCGCCGTCGAGCGGGGCGAGCCAGACATCGTCCTCGGCGGTGAAGGTGACGTGGCCGGCGTGCAGGTGCGGAAACCTTGGATACGCCGCCTGGGCGGGCGATACGGGGTGAGTCACCCCGTCACCCTATGCAGGCCGGGCTTCCGGCGGCAGGGGGCGGATCAGCTGCGCTTCCGGACAGGCCGCCGTCCGCGGTCACTTGCCCTGGACCGGCCAGCAGGTGGGGTCGCCCTTGCACCAGATGGTGCGGGTCACCGTCACCGTGGGGCCCGGCTGTCGGCCGCCTCGGGTCGGCGCGTACGTCACCGGCGGGGTGTACGCGGGTCCCGTGGTCGCGTCGCAGTTGCCCAGTCCGTTCACGTGGAACCACTGCCTGCCGCCGACCTCGGCCGTCAGGTCGCCCCGCACACAGGCTCCGTCGACACCCCCGGTGACCTTGCCGGTGACGGTGACGGCCCGGTTGTCGGCGGTCTGCCCCCGGCAGTCGACCGACGCGATCGTCTGTGCCGCCGCCGAAGGGGACGTGGTCCTCGACGACCTGTCGCCGTAGTCCGCCGTGCAGGTGAGCCACCGGACGTTCACGTGCCGGCGGGTGAGTTCCGCCGTCGCGGTCCGGTCGGTCGTGTACGCCACGGTCGCCGAACTCACGCCGCCCGGCTGGCAGGCGGCGACTCCGCCCACGGCGATCACGGCGAGCCCGGCGACGGCGGCGGCGCGCCGTCCGCGTCGCCCTGGCCAAATACGGCTGAATGCACCCATGGAGGACAGCGTGCCACCGTCCCGGCGCCCGCGGTAGAGCACATGCGGCCACTCGGGTGACCCACGCCTTGTGGTGAGTTGACGCAGGGTCAGGTGTTCGGTCAGGACCAGCGGCCGGTGCGGCCCAGCAGCAGCGCGGCGGCCGCCGTACCGGCCGTCGAGGTGCGCAGCACGGTGCGCCCGAGGACGTACGGCTTCGCGCCCGCTTCGGTGAACGCCGCCAACTCCTCGGGTGACACGCCTCCTTCGGGCCCCACGACCAGCACGATCTCGCCCTCGGCGGGGAGTTCGGCGGTGGCGAGCGGGATCTCGCCGCTCTCGTGGAGCACGGCGGCGAAGTCCGCCCCGGCGAGAAGTGCCGCGACCTGCTTGGTCGTCGCCGCGTCCGCGACCTCCGGGAAGCGGACCCGGCGGGACTGCTTGCCGGCCTCCCTGGCGGTGGCCCGCCACTTGCCGAGCGCCTTCAGACCGCGCTCCCCGCGCCACTGGGTGATGCAGCGGGCCGCCTGCCACGGCACGATCGCGTCGACGCCGACCTCGGTCATCGTCTCCACCGCCAGCTCGCCCCGGTCGCCCTTGGGGAGGGCCTGGACGACCGTGATGCGCGGCGCCTGCGCCGGTTCCTCCTCGACGGAGGTCATCCGGAGGATCAGCCGGTCCTTGCCCTCGGTGCCGGTGACCTCGCACACCGCGTAGCGTCCGGCGCCGTCGGTGAGGACGACCTCCTCGCCGGGCTGGAGCCGCTTCACGGAGACGGCGTGCCGCCCCTCGGGGCCGTCGAGGACGTAACGGCCGGTGCCGCCGGGACCGTCCGTCCCGCCCGGGGCGTCGGCGCCGCCCGTGGCGAGGTGCTCGACCACGAAGACCGGTGCTGTCATCAGAATTCTCCTCGGGACTGCGGCGGACCCGTCAACGCGGTGAGGGCGTCGGCGAGTTCGGTCGCCAGCACCTCCACCAGGCGGCCCGCCGGCATCTCGCGCGCCATGCGGTGGCCCTGGCCCGCCCACAGCGCCATGCCCTGCGGGTCACCGGCCTTGGCGGCGGCCTTGCGCAGCGGGGCGGTCAGATGGTGGACGTCCGGGTAGGCGGCGGGGGCGTAGCGGCCGTGCTCGCGGACGAAGCGGTTGACCAGGCCGCGCGCCGGGCGTCCGGAGAACGCGCGGGTCAGCTCGGTACGGGTGTAGAGGGGGTTGGTCAGCGCCTGCTTGTGCAGGGCGTGCGCGCCGGACTCGGGGGTGGCGAGGAACGCGGTGCCCAGCTGGGCCGCGCTCGCGCCCGCCGCGAGGACGGCGGCTATCTGGCTGCCGCGCATGATGCCTCCGGCGGCGACGACCGGGATGTCCACGATCTCGCGGATCTGTGCGACGAGCGGCAGCAGCGCGATGCCCGCGCAGTCGGTCTCCGGGTTGTCCCGGTGGGTGCCCTGGTGGCCGCCGGCCTCCATGCCCTGCGCGATCACCGCGTCGGCCCCGGCCTGCTCCACCGCGCGGGCCTCCTCGGGGGTGGTGGCGGTGACCAGCGTGAAGGTCCGGGCACGGCGCAGCGACTCCAGGACGTCCGGGTGCGGCACGCCGAAGTGGAACGACACGACCGGCACCGGGTTGTCGAGCAGCACGGCGAGTTTGGCGTCGTAGCCGTCGTCGCGGCCGCTGTCGGGGTCGCCCAGTTCCGTGTCGTACCAGGCGGCCTCACCGGCCAGCTGGTTGGCGTAGATCTCCACGGCGCCGGACTCCCCGTAGGCCCGGTGCGGCAGGAAGACGTTGACGCCGAAGGGCTGCGCGGTGAGCCCCCGTATCTGCTTGATGTCCTGGTACATGCCGTCGGCCGTCTTGTACCCGGCCGCCAGGAACCCGAGCCCGCCCGCCTCGGACACCGCCGCCGCGAGCTGCGGCACGGAGACGCCGCCCGCCATGGGGGCCTGCACGATCGGAAGCGGGCAGAGATCGGTCAGCGCGGTGGGCATGACGGCATGTTGTCACGTCCACCGAACAAGTCCGAATCGGCCCGTACGTTGTCATAGGCCACCGGCAAAGGGCTCCGGCGGGCACCCGAACGGCGCCGCACCAGGCCCCTCGGCTCGGTCGACCGTGACCGGCCGTCGACCGTGACCGCCACCGGCCGTCGACCGTGACCGTCACCGGCCGTTGAAGGCGTCCTTCAGCCGGGAGAACAGTCCCTGCTGCCCCGGCTGGAACTGTCCTATCGGGCGTTCCTCGCCGCGCAGCTTGGCCAGTTCCCTCAGGAGGTGTTCCTGCTCGGGGTCGAGCTTGGTCGGGGTCTGGACCTCGACGTGCACGATCAGGTCGCCCCGGCCGCCGCCGCGCAGATGCGTGATGCCCCGGCCGTGCAGCGGGATGGACTGGCCGGACTGGGTGCCCGGACGGATGTCCACCTCTTCGAGGCCGTCCAGGGTCTCCAGCGGGACCTTGGTGCCGAGGGACGCGGCGGTCATCGGGATGGTCACCGTGCAGTGCAGGTCGTCGCCGCGCCGCTGGAAGGTGGGGTGCGGGAGTTCGTGGATCTCCACGTACAGGTCGCCCGCGGGGCCGCCGCCGGGACCGACCTCGCCCTCACCGGCCAGCTGGATGCGGGTGCCGTTGTCGACACCGGCCGGGATCTTGACGGTCAGGGTGCGCCGGGAGCGGACCCTGCCGTCGCCCGCGCACTCCGGGCACGGCGTCGGGACGACGGTGCCGAAGCCCTGGCACTGGGGGCAGGGGCGGGAGGTCATGACCTGGCCGAGGAAGGACCGGGTCACCTGGGACACCTCGCCGCGGCCGCGGCACATGTCGCAGGTCTGCGCGGCGGTGCCGGGCGCGGCGCCCTCGCCGTTGCAGGTCCCGCAGACGACGGCCGTGTCGACCTGGATGTCCTTGGTGGTGCCGAAGGCGGCCTCGTCCAGCTCGACCTCGAGCCGGATCATCGCGTCCTGGCCGCGCCGGGTGCGCGAGCGCGGGCCGCGCTGCGACGCCGTGCCGAAGAACGCGTCCATGATGTCGGAGAAGTTGCCGAAGCCGCCCGCGCCGAAGCCGCCGGCCGCGCCGGCGCCGCCCGACTGCGAGAGCGGGTCGCCGCCGAGGTCGTAGACCTGCTTCTTCTGTGGGTCGGAGAGCACCTCGTAGGCGGCGTTGATCTCCTTGAACCGCTCCTGGGTCTTCGGGTCCGGATTGACGTCCGGGTGCAGCTCGCGTGCGAGCCGCCTGAAGGCCTTCTTGATCTCGTCCTGAGACGCGTCGCGGCGTACGCCGAGTACGGCGTAGTAGTCCGTGGCCACTTACGACTCCGCCAGGATCTGTCCGACGTACCGTGCCACTGCGCGTACCGCTCCCATCGTTCCCGGGTAATCCATGCGGGTCGGTCCGACCACGCCGAGCTTGGCGACTGCCTCGCCGCCCGAACCGTAGCCGACCGAGACCACGGACGTGGAGTTGAGTCCCTCGTAGGCGTTCTCATGACCGATGCGTACGGTCATGCCCGAATCCCCCGTCTCGCCCAGGAGTTTGAGGAGGACGACCTGTTCCTCCAGGGCCTCCAGGACGGGCCGGATGGTGAGGGGGAAGTCATGTCCGAAGCGGGTCATCAGATTGGCGGTGCCGCCGATCATGAGCCGCTCCTCGTTCTCCTCGACGAGTGTCTCCAGGAGAGTGGAGAGCACCGTCGAAACGGTACCGCGATCCTCGGCGTCGAACGCGTCCGGCAGGTCCTCGACGAGCAGCGGCACGTCGGTGAAGCGCCGTCCGGCGACCCGGCTGTTGAGCCGGGCGCGCAGATCCGCCAGCGAGGTCTCGCCGAACGGCGCCGGGCAGTCGACCATCCGCTGCTCGACCCGGCCGGTGTCCGTGATCAGCACCAGCATCACGCGCGCGGGCGCGAGCGCCAGCAGTTCGACGTGCCGCACGGTGGAGCGGACCAGGGACGGGTACTGCACGACGGCGACCTGCCGGGTCAGCTGCGCGAGCAGCCGTACCGTGCGGGCCACCACGTCGTCGAGGTCGACGGCGCCGTCGAGGAAGTTCTGGATCGCGCGCCGCTCCGGGGGCGTCATCGGCTTGACGCCGGCGAGTTTGTCGACGAACAGCCGGTAGCCCTTGTCGGTGGGGATGCGCCCGGCACTGGTGTGCGGCTGGGCGATGTACCCCTCGTCCTCGAGAGCGGCCATGTCGTTGCGGACGGTGGCCGGGGAGACACCGAGGTTGTGCCGCTCGGTGAGCGCCTTGGAACCGACCGGTTCCTCGGTGCCGACGTAGTCCTGGACGATGGCGCGCAGTACCTGGAGCCTGCGTTCACTCAGCATCGCGCCCTCCTCCGGCCTCTCGTCACAACGGTGCCCGGGTGGTACCCCGGTATCCGGCCTGGCACTCTGCGCGCGCGAGTGCCAGCGCTCCCCGGCCAGTGTACGGCGGTGGGGTACCACCCCGGCAAGGCACGGGCCGCCGGACGCCCCACGAGAGCACTGTCACAGTTAGCGTCCCCGCATGACCGTGACTTGGGAAGAGCTCGGGTGGCAGCGGCTGGCGTCCGGGGTGGGGCGGTGCCGTCTGCCCCGGTGGGACTGCACCGCGGGCCTCGTCGTCGGCCGTGACGCGGCCCTGGTGATCGACGCGGGGGCGGACCTCGGGGAGGGCGCGCGGCTGCGGACGGGGGCGGAGGCGCTCGCGGGGTGCCGTGTGACCCATCTCGCTCTCACCCACCCCCACTTCGACCATGTCTTCGGGGCGGCGGCGTTCGCCGGGGCGGAGGTGTTCGGGGCGGTCGGCATCGACGCGGCGCTCACGCCCCGGCGGGCGCGGGAGGAACTGCGCGCGGACGCCGTGCGCAACGGGCTGGACCCCGCCGGGGCGGACGAGGCGGCCGACGTGCTGACCGTGCCCCGCCACCATGTCTCCGGCGAGTGGACCCTGGACCTGGGCGGCGGCCGTCAGGTGCTGCTGGCGAACGTGGGCCCCGGTCACACCGCCCACGATCTCGCCGTCCTGGTGCCCGGCCGGTCGCCCGGCGATCCGGAGGTGGTGTTCTGCGGCGACCTCGTCGAGGAGTCCGGCGAACCGCAGGCGGGCCCGGACGCCGTACCGTCCCGCTGGCCGGACGCCCTGGACCGGCTGCTCGCCCTCGGCGGCCCGGACGCCCGTTACGTGCCGGGGCACGGCGCGGCGGTGGACGCGGCGTTCGTCCGGGCGCAGCGGGACGCCCTGGCGGCCCGTTTCGGCGTGTCGTGAGACCTGCCCCGCGACTTCTCCTATCGTCATCCGAATGCGCCCGTACTCACCGGACCTGACCCCGCCGTGGAAGAAGCAGCGGCCCGTGCCGGAGGTTCCGGCGGAGCCCGGACTGGTCGTGGAGGAGCCCGGCACCGGCTTCTGCGGCGCGGTGACCGGCTGCGAGGCGGGCACGGTGACGCTGGAGGACCGCTTCGGCAAGCACCGGGTGTTCCCGCTGCGGCCGGGCGGTTTCCTCCTGGAGGGGAAGCCGGTGACCCTCGTACGGCCTCCGCGGGGGGCTCCCGCGCGCCCCGCCCGTACCGCCTCCGGTTCGGTGGCCGTCCCCGGCGCCCGCGCCCGGGTGGCCCGCGCCGGACGCATCTACGTCGAGGGGCGGCACGACGCGGAGCTGGTCGAGCGGGTGTGGGGCGACGACCTGCGCGTCGAGGGGGTGGTCGTGGAGTACCTGGAGGGTGTGGACGACCTGCCCGCCGTCGTGGCCGGGTTCGCGCCGGGCCCCGACGCCCGTCTCGGCGTCCTGGTGGACCACCTGGTGCCGGGCACCAAGGAGTGGCGTGTCGCCGAGTCGGTGACGGGCGAGCACGCGCTGGTGGTGGGCCACCCGTACATCGACGTGTGGGAGGCCGTGAAGCCGTCCGCCGTGGGCATCGCCGCCTGGCCCCGGATCCCGCACGGCCAGGACTGGAAGACCGGCGTGTGCCGCGCCCTCGGCTGGCCGGAGAACACCGGCGCCGCCTGGCAGCACATCCTGTCCCGGGTGCGCTCCTACAAGGACCTGGAACCGGAACTCCTGGGCCGGGTGGAGGAACTGATCGACTTCGTCACGGCAACGGCCAGCGGTGCGGCTTGACATCGGGCAACGTCCCGAAGCCGCTGGTGTCGAGGACGACACCGAGAGCGTCCAGGGGCAGCGGGTCGCCGAACTTCGTCTTCTCCTGCCCCTTGTAGTCGGCCCGCTCGCCCTCGCCGACGGGGTTCGTCAGCAGGACGCACTGGGCCATGATCGGGTCGACGATGAGATAGACGGGCACCCCGCCCGCGGCGTAGATGGACCGCTTGACGCCGTAGTCGCGGTCGACGCTGGTCTTGGAGACGACCTCGACGACCATCGTGACCAGTCGGGACGGCAGCAGACGCCCTGAGGCGGGAAGCGCCCCAGGTGCCGCCACCACGAGGTCGGGAACGGGTTCGCTGGCTTCGTTGACGATGTCGAGGTCCTGGGTCTGGAGCCGGGTCCACCGCCTGCGGGGAATCTGATCCTGTACCTCGGCGACGATGAGGTTGTGGACCAGATCAGGGCCGGCCATCATCACGATATCCCCCCGGAGAAGCTCGACGGTGAAGCCCTCGGGAGGTTCGAACTCCTCGAAGAACTGGGTGATCCTGCGCTCGTCCACAGCGGTCATCTCCGTGGCCTCCACATCCGCCGCGTCCTGTCGGCGGCAGCCTACGAATCAGGGTAGGGACCGGACCGGCGTTTGGTCCTCATTCACTCGCAGGGGTCATCAGTTCGCGTGCGCTTGACCTCAAGCGCTTGAAGTATGGTCCGCTCGTCGTATGGAAACTTTCGCCATCCAGGACGTGTCGCGGCGTACCGGGCTCAGTGAGCCGACGCTGCGCTACTACGAAGACGTCGGGCTCCTCGGGCCGGTCGCCCGGGACGAGCGCAGCGGGCACCGCCGGTACGACCAGGACGATCTCGACACCGCCGGGGTACTGGCCTGTCTGCGCGCGGTGGGGGTGGGCATCGAGGACATGCGCGCCTACCTGGCCAACCGGGCGCAGGGCCGGGCGGCGGCCGCCGAGCAGCGGGATCTGCTGCTGCGGCACGCCGAGCGCGTGGCGGAGGAGATCACCGCCCAGCGGGCACGGCTCGGCTATCTGCGGGAGAAGGCGGCGCTGTGGGACGCCCGCGACCGCGGTGACACCGAGGCGGAGGCGGCGGCGATACGGCGGGTCGAGGCCGCGGTCGGGGGCCTGACGTTCGGACGTGAGGGAGTGGCGGCATGAGCGGCGTACTGGTGACCGGCGGGTCCGGATATCTGGCCACGCATCTGATCGCCGCCCTGCTGCGGGACGGACGGCGGGTGCGGACCACGGTGCGCTCGACGGCCCGGGAGGCGTTCCTGCGTGCCGCTGTGCGGCGCGGCGGGGCCGACGACGCCGGGCTGGAGGTCGTCGCCGCGGACCTGATGTCCGACGACGGCTGGGCCACGGCCGTGGCCGACTGCGCGGAGGTCCATCACGTCGCCACGCCGTTCCCGGTCGCCCAGCCCGCGGACCCGGACGAGCTGATCGTCCCGGCCCGCGAGGGCACCCTGCGGGTGCTGCGGGCGGCGCGTGACGCGGGGGCCCGGCGGGTGGTGCTCACCTCGTCGTTCGCCGCGATCGGCTACACGCCGAAGCCGGACACCGACGCCGGCTCCGGCTTCACCGAGGACGACTGGACCGACCCCGACACTCCCGGGCTCGCGCCCTACCCGCGCTCGAAGACGATCGCCGAGCGGGCCGCCTGGGACCTCATGGAGCGCGACGGCGGTGACACCGAACTGGTCGTGGTCAACCCGACGTTCATCCTGGGGCCCACCCTGACGAGCGAACTGCGCTCCTCGGTGACGCTCCTCAGGATGATGCTGGAGGGCACGATGGAGGCGGTGCCGCGGCAGCGCTTCGGCCTGGTCGACGTCCGTGACGTGGCCGACGCGCATCTGCGGGCGATGGCCGTGCCGGAGGCGGCGGGCGGGCGTTTCCTCGCGGTCGGGGACGGCGGCACGCTCAGTTTCCTGGAGCTGGCCGACCTGCTGCGCGAGCTGCTCGGCCCGCTCGCGGCGCGCGTACCCGTGAAGGAGGCGCCGGGCGACGAACCGGCGCGGCTGGTCATCCGCAACGACCGCGCCCGCGAGGTACTGGGCTGGCGTCCCCGGCCGGTCGGGACGACGGTCATGGACACCGTCGACAGCATGCGGGAGCTCGGCCTGGTGACACTGGACGGGACGGAGCCGGCCTCGCCGTGACCGCCCCCGGCCGGCCGGCCGACGCCGGACGAGTGCGCCGGACAGGCGCGCCGGGCAAACCCCCACCGCGACCGGCTCCCCACGGCGGACGATCCGCCCCCCGCGCGACAACCCACCGCGGGCAGACACGGCAAGCCACACCGTGATCAGCCCCCTGGGGCGCACGGTCGGTTCCCGGACGGGCAGCCCGTCGCCGGGCACGGCGCGGCGGGTTGGGCACGCCGGGTTGGGCACGGCCGGTGGGTGGTCAGTCGACCAGGTCTCTGACCACCGCGTCCGCCAGCAGGCGGCCTCGCAGGGTGAGGACGGCGCGGCCGTCGTCGTAGGGGCGGGCCTCCAGCAGGCCGTCCGCCAGGGCGCGGCGGGAGGCCGCGAGGCCCTCCTCGCGGAGGAGGGACAGCGGTACGCCCTCGCTCAGCCGCAGCTCCAGCAGGATCCGCTCCACCCGGCGGTCCTCGTCGGTGAGGATCTCGCGGCCCGCACCCGGGGAGCGGCCCGCCGCCAGGGCCGCCGCGTACGCCCCGGGGTGCTTCACGTTCCACCAGCGCACCCCGCCGACGTGCGAATGCGCCCCGGGGCCCGCGCCCCACCAGTCCGCGCCGCGCCAGTACAGCTCGTTGTGCAGACAGCGGGCGGCTTCGGAGGTGGCCCAGTTGGAGACCTCGTACCACGCGTGGCCCGCCGCCGACAGCATCTCCTCGGCGATCAGGTACCGGTCGGCGTGCACGTCGTCGTCGGTCGGCGGGACCTCGCCGCGGCGGATGCGGCGGGCGAGCCGCGTGCCCTCCTCGACGATGAGGGCGTAGGCGCTGACGTGGTCGGGTCCGGCGCCGAGCGCGGCGTCGAGGGAGGCCCGCCAGTCGTCGTCGGACTCGCCGGGGGTGCCGTAGATCAGGTCCAGGTTGACGTGGTCGAAGCCGGCCGCGCGGGCCTCGGCGACGCATGCCTCGGGCCGGCCGGGGGTGTGGGTGCGGTCCAGGACCCGCAGCACGTGCTGCCGGGCGCTCTGCATCCCGAAGGAGATCCGGTTGAAGCCTCCCTCGCGCAGCGCGGCCAGGTAGGCGGGGTCGACGGACTCCGGGTTCGCCTCCGTCGTCACCTCGGCGTCCGCCGCGAGCCCGAACTCGTCGCGGATCGCGGCCAGCATCCGCACCAGGTCGGCGGCGGCCAGCAGGGTGGGGGTGCCGCCGCCGACGAAGACCGTGCGCACCTCGCGCGGGTCGTCGCCGAGCACCTTGCGGGCCAGGCGGAGCTCGTCGATCAGGGTGTCGGCGTAGTTGTCGCGGGAGGCGAGCACGCCGCCGGTGCCGCGCAGCTCGGTGGCGGTGTAGGTGTTGAAGTCGCAGTAACCGCAGCGGGTCGCGCAGTACGGGACGTGCAGATAGACGCCGAGGGGCCGGGCGGCGGCCCCGGCGAGCGCGGCGGCGGGCAGCGCACCGTCGGCGGGGACGGGCTCGCCGTCGGGAAGTGCGGAGGGCATGGCCCCATTGTCCCGTACCCCGCGGGTTCCGTGACGGGGGCAGGTACGCGCCCGGGACGGGCACGCGAAGGGGACGGGATTCCCGCCCCCGCCCCGCAGGGGGCCCGCGGAGGCCGGTCGGTCAGTCGCCCGGAGGGAGCCGGTCCACCTGGAGGGTCAGGAGGGCCAGGTCGTCGTCCGGGGGGTGGGGGGCGAAGTCGTGGACGAGCCGGCGGATCCGGTCGGCGACCCCCGCCGCGGGCAGGCCGGCACAGCCCGCCAGGGCCGAGGCCAGCCCGTCCTCGTCGTCGAACTGCCGTGAACCGTCCCGGCGTTCGGTGACCCCGTCGGTGACGCAGAGCAGCGTGTCCCCCGGCCGGAGGACGAACGTGTCGGCGGTGTACGTGGCGTCCTCGACCACGCCGAGGATGGTCTGCGGCTGCGCGACGGCGCACACCGTGCCGTCCGGGCCCAGCAGCAGCGGCAGCGGGTGCCCGGCCGCGGCGAGGGTGCAGCGGACACCGCCGCCGGGCAGCGGGGAGAGCTCGCCGTACAGGAGGGACAGGAAGCGGGTCTGCGGACCGTCCCCGGGGGCGACGGCACGGCCCCCGGCGGCGACCAGGGCGCGGGCGGCCGCGTCGGCGGCCTCGGTGGCGTCGTCGAGGAGGAGCTGGTTGAGGCGGTCGAGGACGTCGCCGACGGGATGCCCGTCGCGGGCGAGCAGCCGCAGCCAGGGCCGGGCGAGCCCGATGACCACCGCCGCCTCGGGTCCCTTGCCCTGGACGTCGCCGACGGCGAAGCACCAGCGGCCGTTCCCGGCGGGGAAGAGGTCGTAGAAGTCGCCGCTCGGGCCGCCCTTGTCGCACGGCTCGTAGACGAGCGCGCTGCTCACCCCCGGGATCTCCGCGACGGCGCCCGGCAGCAGCCCGCGCTGGAGGATGGCGCTGATGGTGGCCTGGCGGCCGTACTGCCGGGCCGCGCCGATGGCGAGGCCGACCCGGCGGCTGAGGTCCTCGACGAGCCCGGTGATCTCGTCGGGGAAGCACGGCACCCCGGACCGGCCGATGACGAGCGTGCCGAGCGGACGGCCGCCCGCGATCAGCCGGTACGCCAGGGCCGCGCCGTGGGCGTCGTGCGGGCCGAGGACCTCACCGGGCCAGGGGTACGGGACGGGAGCGGGGCGCGGTCCGCCGGCCGGGTGCGGCGGCTCCTTCGCCAGGGCGCCGCGCAGGTCGTCGATGCGGTTCTCGCTGCTGTGCCAGACCCGGGCCAGCCGCGGCCCGGCCGTCGTGCCGCCGCCGTCGGCACCGGGGTAGGGGGTGCGGGTGCCCCAGCGCGCCAGCGACTCGTCCTCCAGCCACACCGCGCACCAGTCGGCGAGCCTCGGCACGATCAGCTGGCCGGCGAGCGCGGCGACGAGGTCCTCGTCGAGCTGCCCGGCCAGCAGGTCGGAGGCCTCGGCGAGGAAGGACAGGGCGCCGCGGCCGAGCCAGTCCCGGTCACGTTCGGCGCGGCGCGGTTCGGGGGCGAGGATCCCGGCGACACCGAGGCCGCGTTCCAGGGCGCGGTCGACGGCGTCCTCGCCCGGGTACGGCTCGCCGCAGTCGCCGTCGCAGCCGTCCCCGTCGCAGCCGGCGCCCTCGGGGGTGAGGCGGGCCCACACCGTCTTGGCGCCCCTGCGGTAGGTGATGCCCCAGGACTCGGCGAGCGTGGCGACGAGCCGGAGCCCGCGGCCGTACTCCGGCGTCTCGTACGCCACTTCGGACCCGGTCTCGCGCGGCGCCCGCGAGGGATGGTGGTCGCCGACCTCCACCACGAGCCCGCCGGCCTCGTCCGGCCGGCACAGCAGCTCCACGTCGGTGCCCGCGTGGACGACGGCGTTGGTGACGAGTTCACTGACGACGATCATCGCGTCGTCCGTCACCCGCCCGCCGAGCCGGGCGGCGGCCACCGGGCCGCGCGCGCTCCACTCCGCCAGTGCCTCCCGCACCAGCCCGCGCGCCGCGCCCGGCGCGAGCGGACTGCCGGTCAGCGTCGTCCGCAGTTGCGCGCTCCCGTCCGCGCCGGTGTACGCGGGAGCGCCCGCGTCGAGGGACAAGGTCTCCCGTTGGGTCGGAATGGCCCGCATGGACAGCTCCCCGAGGAGGTGGCGCCATGCGCCACAGCCGATGGGGGCATGCTGACAGAAGGGCGTCACCCAGCTGCGCCGGGTTACCGAAGTAGACCGTGATGGGTGATGACTGTGCTATGCCGGTGTTCGAAGAGGCGCGGAATCGTCCGGAACATGTCGTTCCTGGACGCGGTGCCGCAACGGCCGCCGGACCGTGTGCCTCGGCGCACGGTCCGGCGAGCGGTCACGCCGTCGGGGCGGCGGGGTCAGGCCTCCCGCGTGCCCGCGTACATGTCGTCGATGAGGTGCTTGTACTCCCGCTCCACCACCGGCCGCTTCAGCTTCAGGCTCGGGGTGATCTCGCCGTGCTCGACGTCGAGGTCACGCGGCAGGAGGCGGAACTTCTTGATGGTCTGCCAGCGCTGCAGACCCTGGTTGAGCTCCTTGACGTAGCCGTCGACCATCTCGACCGTGGCCGGGGCGGCGACCACCTCGGCGTACGGTCTGCCCTCGAGACCGTTGTCCTTCGCCCACTCCAGGACGGCGATCTCGTCGAGGGCGATGAGCGCGGTGCAGTAGTTCCGGTCGGCGCCGTGCACCAGGATGTTGGAGACGTACGGGCACACGGCCTTGAACTGGCCCTCCACCTCGGCGGGCGCGATGTACTTGCCGCCGGAGGTCTTGATGAGGTCCTTCTTGCGGTCGGTGATGCGCAGATAGCCGTCCACGGACAGCTCACCGATGTCACCGGTGTGGAGCCAGCCGTCCGTCTCCAGCACCTCGGCGGTCTTCTCGGGCAGCCGGTGGTAGCCCTGCATGATGCCGGGGCCGCGCAGCAGGATCTCGCCGTCCTCCGCGATGCGCACCTCGGTGCCGGGCAGCGGCTTGCCGACGGTGCCGGTGCGGTAGGCCTCGCCGGGGTTCACGAAGGACGCGGCGGAGGACTCGGTGAGGCCGTAGCCCTCCAGGACGTGGATGCCGGCGCCGGCGAAGAAGTAGCCGATCTCCGGGGCCAGGGCGGCGCTGCCGGAGATGCAGGCGCGCAGCCGGCCGCCGAACGCCTCACGGATCTTGGCGTAGACGAGCGCGTCGGCGGCCTTGTGCCGCGCGGCGAGCCCGAAAGGCGCGCTGCGGCTGCCGGTGCGCTGGAAGTTGTCCTGGGTGACCTTGGCGTACTCGCGGGCCGTCTCGGCCGCCCACTGGAAGATCCTGTACTTGGCCGCACCGCCCGCGCGGGCCCTGGCGGCGACGCCGTTGTAGACCTTCTCGAAGATCCGGGGCACGGCCGCCATGTACGTCGGCCGCACCACCGGCAGATTCTCGATGATCTTGTCGACGCGGCCGTCGACGGCGGTGACGTGCCCGACCTCGATCTGCCCCGAGGTGAGCACCTTGCCGAAGACGTGCGCCAGCGGCAGCCACAGGTACTGCACGTCGTCGGCGCCGAGCAGCCCGGTCGCGGAGATCGCCTTGGCCATGTACGACCAGTTGTCGTGCGGCAGGCGCACACCCTTGGGGCGGCCGGTGGTGCCGGAGGTGTAGATCAGCGTGGCGAGCTGGTCGGCGGTGATCGCGCCGACCCGCTCCTTGATCAGCTCGGGATGCGTCTGAAGGTACGCCGCCCCGCGCCGCTCCAGCTCGGCGAGCGTCAGCACCCGGTCGGAGGACTCGACCCCGGCCGCGTCCACGACCACGACATGGGTGAGGTCGGGCAGCTCGGCCCGCCGCTCCTCGGCCTTGGCCAGCTGCGCGGCGTTCTCCGCGACGAGCACCCGGCTGCCGGAGTCGGACAGGATGAACGCCGACTCGTCGGCGTTGGTCTGCGGGTAGATCGTGGTGGTGGCCGCTCCGGCGCACAGGATGCCGAGGTCCGCGAGGATCCACTCGACCCGGGTCGAGGAGGCGAGCGCAACACGCTGCTCCGGCTCCACGCCCAGCTCGATGAGCCCGGCCGCGATGGCGTACACCCGTTCGGCGGCCTGCGCCCAGCTCAGCGACGCCCATTCCTCGGGGCCCTCACCGGAGGCGGCGGGCACCGGGTAGCGGTACGCCTCGGCGTCCGGCGTGGCCGTCACCCGTTCCAGGAAGAGGCCCGCCACGGAGGGCGGACGGTTCTCGATCAGGGTCTGTGTGTCGCTCACGACATCCTCCGGGGCCCGCGGCGTTGCGGCTGGCTCGTGCGGCTGGTTTTCACCCGCGGGTCGCGGGCCGGGGCCGGACCCGGACCGTTGTTTAACTCGCGAGTAACTATCGAGCAGGGACAGGGTAAGGGGCGACCGGCCCTTGCGTAAGAGGCTGTGGCCTGTCACTTCCCACACAGGGCGACGGCTCACACACCCGGGGGCCCGCTGCGCTTTCGCACGGCGGGCCCCCGTTGCGCCCGTTCCGCCGGGGCGGCATCCGCTTACTCCGGGTAACGGATGATCACTTCTTGCCCTTGGCCGACCCCGCGCTGTCGTCGCTGGACAGGACGGCGATGAACGCCTCCTGCGGAACCTCCACCGCACCCACCATCTTCATCCGCTTCTTGCCCTCCTTCTGCTTCTCCAGCAGCTTCCGCTTGCGGGAGATGTCACCGCCGTAGCACTTGGCGAGGACGTCCTTGCGGATGGCGCGGATGGTCTCGCGGGCGATCACCCGGGAGCCGACGGCGGCCTGCACCGGCACCTCGAAGTTCTGCCGCGGGATGAGCTCCTTCAGCTTGGCGACCAGCCGTACGCCGTACGCGTAGGCCTGGTCCTTGTGGGTGATCGCGGAGAACGCGTCCACCTTGTCGCCGTGCAGCAGGATGTCCACCTTGACGAGGCTGGAGGACTGCTCGCCCGTGGGCTCGTAGTCGAGCGACGCGTATCCGCGCGTCTTGGACTTCAGCTGGTCGAAGAAGTCGAAGACGATCTCGGCGAGCGGCAGGGTGTAGCGGATCTCGACCCGGTCCTCGGAGAGGTAGTCCATGCCGAGCAGGGTGCCGCGCCGGGTCTGGCAGAGCTCCATGATCGCGCCGATGAACTCGGTGGGCGCCAGGATCGTCGCCCGCACCACCGGCTCGAACACCTCGTCGAGCTTGCCCTCGGGGAACTCGCTCGGGTTGGTGACGACGTGCTCGGCGCCGTCCTCCATGATCACCCGGTAGACCACGTTGGGCGCGGTCGCGATCAGGTCGAGGCCGAACTCGCGCTCCAGCCGCTCCCGGACGACGTCGAGGTGCAGCAGGCCGAGGAAGCCGACGCGGAAGCCGAAGCCGAGGGCCGCGGAGGTCTCCGGCTCGTAGACCAGGGCCGCGTCGTTGAGCTGGAGCTTGTCCAGCGCCTCGCGCAGCTCGGGATAGTCGGAGCCGTCCAGCGGGTACAGGCCGGAGAACACCATCGGCTTGGGGTCCTTGTACCCGCCGAGCGCGTCCGTGGCGCCCTTGTGCTGGCTGGTGACGGTGTCGCCGACCTTGGACTGGCGGACGTCCTTCACACCGGTGATCAGATACCCCACCTCGCCCACGCCGAGGCCGTCGGCGGGCAGCATCTCGGGCGAGTTGGTGCCGATCTCCAGCAGCTCGTGGGTGGCGCCGGTCGACATCATCCGGATGCGCTCACGCCGGTTGAGCTGGCCGTCGATCACCCTGACGTAGGTGACCACACCGCGGTACGAGTCGTAGACCGAGTCGAAGATCATCGCGCGGGCGGGCGCGTCGGCGACCCCGACGGGCGCGGGGATCTCCCGTACGACCTTGTCGAGAAGCCCGTCGACCCCGACACCGGTCTTGGCGGACACCCGCAGCACGTCCTCGGGCTCGCAGCCGACGAGGTTGGCGAGCTCCTCCGCGAACTTCTCGGGCTGCGCGGCCGGCAGGTCGATCTTGTTCAGTACGGGGATGATCGTGAGGTCGTTCTCCATCGCCAGGTAGAGGTTGGCGAGGGTCTGCGCCTCGATGCCCTGGGCCGCGTCCACCAGCAGGACGGTTCCCTCGCAGGCGGCGAGCGACCGCGAGACCTCGTACGTGAAGTCGACGTGCCCCGGGGTGTCGATCATGTTGAGGATGTGCGTGTTGCCCGGATCCTGGCTCGGGGCCCAGGGCAGCCGCACGGCCTGGGACTTGATGGTGATGCCGCGCTCGCGCTCGATGTCCATGCGGTCGAGGTACTGAGCACGCATCTGCCGCTGCTCGACCACACCGGTGAGCTGGAGCATCCGGTCGGCGAGCGTGGACTTGCCGTGGTCGATGTGCGCGATGATGCAGAAGTTGCGGATCAGAGCCGGGTCGGTACGGCTCGGCGCGGGCACATTGTTAGGGGTCGCGGGCACGCAGGGTCCTGATTCTTGAGGTATCCGCAGGGGTCGGCGGCTCGGTTCGGATCTGTCGGGTCTGTACGCAGCCTCCATCGTCCCACGGGCGGCGGGCCGGTACCGGTTCGGGCGGTGACGGCGGTGTAACGGGTGACGGGGGCGCCAGGAGCGGCCGGGGGTGACCCGGGGGGTGACCGGGGCGAGGCGAAGGGCCCGGAGGGCGTGAGGTCCGTCGGCCCCGGCGGGCGGTTTTGGGCGGGTGACGGGCCCCTGGTAGATTGGTGGATCGTGTCTCATGCCCTCTCAGCGCGAGGCACACCCCAAGAAATCACCGGCACGGGACCCGCGCGGCCCCGTACCAGAACCTGAAAAGGCTCCTTCGTGGCGAACATCAAGTCCCAGATCAAGCGGAACAAGACCAACGAGAAGGCCCGGCTGCGCAACAAGGCCGTCAAGTCCTCTCTGAAGACCGCGATCCGCAAGGCCCGCGAGGCCGCTGCCGCGGGTGACACCGAGAAGGCCACCGAGTACCAGCGCGCCGCCGCGCGTCAGCTCGACAAGGCCGTCTCCAAGGGCGTCATCCACAAGAACCAGGCCGCCAACAAGAAGTCGGCGCTTGCTTCGAAGGTCGCGTCCGTCCAGGGCTGAACCGCTTCCCTGATCTGACCGCCGGAAGGACCCAGAGCGGGCCCTCTCTCCTCCGCTCCCGACCGGCACCCCGGATCCGCGCGCGGCCTGCGTTCGCCACGCGGGCGCGGATCCACCGCATCACAGCGGAAGACCCGAACCGGAGGCCCCGGCCCCCAGCCCTCACGAGGGCGGGAGCCGGGGCCTCCGGCATGCGGTACGGCCGACGCCGCCAGGCGTCGCGGACCGGCGTCGCGGACCGGCGTCGCGGACCGGCGTCGTCAGTCGTCGTGGTCCTGGGAGAGCAGGAGCGCGAGCTCCTCGAGAGCGGCCTGGGCGTGCTCGCCGTCCGCGCTGAGCTGCAGGGTGTCGCCCTGTCCGGCCCCGAGGGCGAGCACGGACAGCAGGCTCCTGGCGTCGACCAGGGCCTGTTCGGGCCGGCCGACGCTGACCTTGACCGGCTGACGGGCCGCCGCCTGCACGAACAGCGCGGCGGGGCGGGCGTGGAGCCCCTGACGTGAGCCGACGGTGACCAGGAGGTGCGGCATGGCGAGTCCTTCGACGGGGACGACGTGCGGCAACCCCCTTGTGCCAGGGGCTGCGTTTGTGTGTGCTTGGCGGGGCAGTCCGTAGGCGGCTCAGACTGCCCCCTGTCCGGACACGGCCGGGGAGCGTGTCCGGACATCTGTGTTTCTCACCCAAGCGGGGTGTTTTCCAGGGTTGTACGTGGACCAGGGCCGCGATGTCAACACATACGGAAGGGGAAATCAACACAGTCAGAAGTGTTGTCTTCCCGCCAAGTGGGAGTACTGTTCGCCGTAGACAGGCATCAGCCAACATGAAACGGACCTGATCCCACATGTACGCATCGGAGCGTCAGCCTTGGATCATCCAGCGCACCGCGCTGGATGACGCTGACGCATGCGTGGGCGATGCCTCCCTCTACGCCTCCCTCGGTACAGGCGGTGCCGGGTGGAGGCTTTCGGCGGTTTTGCCGCTGGATCGGCCGCTGGTCGGCCGCGATGACCGGCTGTTGGCTGGTCGGGGTCGGGGACGTGTCTCATCCCTACCGGAGCGA
>NZ_JBEYWE010000037.1:0-69052 GCF_040644295.1 Streptomyces sp. NPDC047000 | reverse complement strand
GCCCAGGAACCTCCTTCCGAGTTCCTCCCGGCTCAGCCGGGGATACAAACAGAGCGCCTCGTGGCGCACATGGTGCGTTCGATGGTCCAGCGGTGGCGGCCCAGGCGGGTGGAGGACTCGATGCCCTTGCGGGCGATGCGGTGCCGGATGCCGCGCCGGGACAGCCATTGCCGCAGGTGACGGTAGTCGTAGCCCTTGTCGGCGTGCAGCTTGCCGGGCCTGCGCCGCCGGGGACCACGGCGGGAGCGGATCGGCGGTATGCCCTTCACCAGCGGGATCAGCGCCTGGCTGTCGTGGAGGTTCGCCCCCGAAATCCCGACGGACAGGGGCAGACCGGTCCGCTCGGTGATCAAGTGGATCTTCGAGCCGTACTTGCCCCGGTCGACAGGATTCGGACCTGTCAGGTCCCCCTTTTCAGGGCCCGCATGTTCACCGAGTCGATCGCGCAGCGGGACCAGTCCAGCTCGCCCCGGGAGCCGAGCTCGTCGAGGACCAGGCGGTGCAGCCCGGCCCACACCCGGGCCTTCGTCCACTCGGTGAAGCGCCGGTGGGCGGTTGCCCCGGAGGGCCCGAACGACGCGGACGGCAACTGCTGCCACGTGCAGCCTGAGGTGGCCACGAACACGATCGCGGCCAGCACCTCCCGGTCCCCGTGCCGACGGCGGCCGCCGCCCTGGGGCCGCGACGGAGCCTCCGGGACCACCCGCTGGAACAGCTCCCACAACTCATCCGGCACCAACCGCTCAATGATCGAGACCACGACCGCCAGCCTACCCAGCCAAATGAGATGGCTTCTAAGCGGTAGCTTATGTATATGACAAGCTAATCGGCCTACCGGGTGAGGTTCCGGCAATTTCTCGGTAAGTACCCGGACGTGTCCGTAACCAGCGGCCGTACAGGCCCCTCTATGAGGACATGAGCCTCACCGGTACGCCGTTCCTCTACGCGCTGATCACGCTGTCCGTGGTCGCCCTCGTGCTGCCGCTCGCCCTGTGGTCACGTCTGCGGGGACCCCGGGCGGTGCGCACGGCGGCCCGGATGCTGATGCTGCTGTTCGCCCAGAGCACCGCCGTCGCGCTGGTCTTCGTCCTGGTCAACAACCAGAACAACCTCTACGACAACTGGGCCGACCTGCTCGGTACCGGGAACCATGTCCAGCAGGCCGCCAACCTCGGCGCGGACGGCACCGGCGGAATAGCTCTGAAGCGGCTCCCCCGGGTGCGCCAGACGTTCACGCGGGCCGACGGGCCCGGGATGCACGCGGCGGGCGGGGTACGCGTCACCCAGCTCAAGGGCCGGGTGTCCGGCGTCAACGCGGAGGTCTACGTCTGGCTGCCGCCGCAGTACGGGGAGCCGGCCTACCGGCACCACAAGTTCCCGGTCGTGGAGCTGCTGTCGGGCTACCCGGGCTCGGCCAAGGCGTGGTTCGGCGCGCTGAAGGCCCATGAACAGCTGCTGCCGCTGATGCGCAGCGGGGAGATCGCACCGTTCATCCTGGTGTCGCCGCGCACCAATCTGCTGGCCGGCGTGGACACCGGCTGCGCCAATGTGCCCGGCACGGTGAACGCGGACAGCTGGCTCAGCGTCGACGTGCCGCGGATGATCACGGACAACTTCCGCGTCCAGCCCGCCCCCACGGGCTGGGCGACGGCCGGTTACTCGGCCGGCGCGCACTGCGCGGTGAAACTCGCCGTCGCACACCCCGACCGCTACCGCGCCGCGATCGGCCTGTCCGGCTACAACGACCCCATCGGCGAGCGCGCCTCACTGGCCGCGCAGACACCCGCCCTGCGTGCCGCGAACAACCCCTACGAGCTGCTGCGCAAGGCGCACACCCCGCCCCGCGTCGCGCTCTACATCTCCGGCCAGCCGCACGACGGCTACGAGGCGGGCGTGGCGCTGGAGCAGAGCGCGAAGGCGCCGACGACGGTGCATGTCGTGTTCATCCCGACGAGCGCGGGCGGCCACACCATGGCGCTGTGGCGGCCCCAGGTGGTGCCGTCGTTCCACTGGCTGACCGAGCAGCTGGGCCTGGCCCGCGCCCGGGGCGGCACCGCCGGGACCGTGGGGACCGCCGGGGACGCGGGCACCGGCACGGCGGGCACCGGAACCGCCGGGAACGCCGTCACTCCTCGGTCACCGTCGACCGGCGGTGCCAGGCGCGCGGCGCTCGCCAGTGGAACCGCATCGCGAGCAGGCGCAGCACGAAGGCGGTGACCGCCGCGAACCCGCTGGTGAACGGGGTCAGCAGACCGTAGTGGATGCAGAGCACCACCAGGGTGGCGCCGACGATCGCTGGGACCGCGTACAGATCGCGGTCCCAGCGCAGCAGCGAGGGCACCTCGTTGGCGAGGACGTCGCGGAGCACGCCGCCGCCGACGGCGGTGGCGAGGCCGAGCGCGGCCGAGGAGGTGAGGTTGAGACCGTAGTCGTACGCCTTGGTCGTACCGGCGACGCAGAACAGGCCGAGGCCCGCCGCGTCGAAGACGTTGACCCCGGCCTGGATGCGTTCCACCTGCGGGTGGAGGAAGAAGACCAGCAGCGCCGCGAACAGCGGGGTGACGAAGTAGGCGAAGTCCGTGAAGGCCGCCGGGGGCACCGCGCCGATCATCAGATCGCGGAACAGCCCGCCGCCCAGCGCGGTGACCTCGGCGAGCACGGCGATGCCGAAGACGTCGAAGTTCTTGCGCACGGCCAGCAGCGCACCGGAGATGGCGAACACGAAGATGCCGATCACGTCGATGGTGTGCTGGACGCCGGGGCCGAAGAGCTGTTCCTGTTGCTGGAGCACGCCGACATTTTCGCCCACGCGGCGCGGGGCGACGCAAAGGGCCGCCGCGGACGGGCGGCGGCCCTCGTACGTACCGGGAGGTCCCGCAGGGACCCCCTGACCTGCTGCGGTCTGACCTGCTGCGGTCTGACCGGCTGCGGCCTACTTCCCGGTCGGCTCCGGCTTCTCGGCGCTCTCGGCGACGGGCGCCGCAGCCGCGGATCCGGCGGCGGGGGTCACCGGGGTCGCCGGGGTCTGCGCGCCGGCCGGCTCGTCGTGCACCAGCTCCGCCGCCGCCTTGGCCTCCGTCAGCAGGACGGTGTCCCGGGGCGCCTGGTCCGCGAAGTTCTCCGGGTGGTGGCAGGCGACCCGCTGACCGGGCTTCAGCTCGATCAGCTGCGGCTCGGTGGTGCGGCAGATCTCCGTGGCCTTCCAGCACCGGGTGTGGAAGCGGCAGCCGCTGGGCGGGGCGATCGGCGAGGGCACGTCGCCGCGCAGCAGGATGCGCTCGCTCTTGGCGCCCTGGCGCTTGGGGTCCGGCACCGGCACGGCCGACATGAGGGCCTTGGTGTACGGGTGCATCGGCGCCGTGTACAGCGAGGTGCGGTCGGCCAGCTCGACGATCTTGCCGAGGTACATCACCGCGATGCGGTCCGAGACGTGCCGGACCACGGAGAGGTCGTGCGCGATGATCACGTACGTCAGGCCGAGCTCCTGCTGGAGGTCGTCCATGAGGTTGACGACCTGCGCCTGGATCGACACGTCGAGCGCGGAGACCGGCTCGTCGGCCACGACCAGCTTCGGCTTGAGGGCCAGCGCGCGGGCGATGCCGATGCGCTGACGCTGGCCGCCGGAGAACTCGTGCGGGTAGCGGTTGTAGTGCTCGGGGCTGAGGCCCACCAGCTCCAGGAGACGCTGGACCTCCTTCTTCACGCCGCCCTCGGGCTCCACGCCCTGGAGCCGGAAGGGCGCCGAGACGATCGAGCCGATGGTGTGACGCGGGTTCAGGGAGCCGTACGGGTCCTGGAAGATCATCTGGATGTCGCGGCGCAGCGGCCGCATCTTCCCGGCCCGCAGCCGTGTGATGTCCTGGCCCTCGAAGTGGATCGAGCCGCCCGTCGGGTCCTGGAGGCGGGTGATGACCCGGCCCATGGTCGACTTGCCGCAGCCCGACTCGCCGACGACGCCGAGGGTCTCGCCCTTGCGCACCTCGAAGTCGATGCCGTCGACGGCCTTCACCGCGCCGACCTGCCGTTGCAGGATCCCCTTCTTGATGGGGAAGTGCTTCTGCAGGCCCTCGACCCTGAGCAGCACCTCGGCGTCCCCGGGGCCCTTGCGTCCCTCGGGGGCCGACGCCTGCTGCGGGATCACGGTCCCGGCGGCACCCTCGGTGCCTTCCGTGCCGTCCGTCTTCTTGATCTCACTCACAGCTTCGGCGCAATCTCTTCGGTCCAGATCCGCGTGCGGTCCTCCGCCGAGAGGTGGCAGGCCGACCAGTGGCCGGTGTTCACCTGCTGGAGCTCGGGGCGCACCGTGCGGGTGACGTTCTCCTTGGGGATGTCCGCGTAGGGGCAGCGCGGGTGGAAGGCGCAGCCGGACGGGACGTTGATGAGGCTCGGCGGCTGGCCCTTGACCGGGATGAGCCGGTCGGAGGTCTCGCGGTCGATACGGGGCATCGAGCCGAGCAGACCCCAGGTGTACGGGTGCTGCGGCCGCTCGAAGATGTCGGCGACCGGGCCGCGCTCCACGCACCGGCCGCCGTACATCACGAGGACGTCGTCGGCGATCTCGGCGACCACGCCGAGGTCGTGCGTGATGAGGACGACCGCGGAGCCGAACTCCTTCTGCAGGTCGCGGATCAGGTCGAGGATCTGCGCCTGGACGGTCACGTCGAGCGCGGTGGTCGGCTCGTCCGCGATGAGCAGTTCGGGGTTGTTGACCAGGGCCATGGCGATCATGGCGCGCTGGCGCATACCGCCGGAGAACTCGTGCGGGTAGCCGTCGACACGCTTGGCCGGCTCGGGGATGCCGACGCGGTCGAGCATCTCGATGGCGCGCTTGCGGGCGACCTTCTTGCTGACGTTGTGGTGGACCCGGTACGCCTCGACGATCTGGTCGCCGACCTTGTAGTACGGGTGCATCGCGGACAGCGGGTCCTGGAAGATCATCGCCATCTCGCGGCCGCGGAGCTTGCGCACCTCGTCCGGCGCGGCGCCCACGAGTTCCTGACCGTTCAGCCAGATCTCGCCGGACATCCGGACGTTCTTGCCGCGGGCGCCGAGCCGGTGCAGGCCCATGATGGCGAGCGAGCTGACGGACTTCCCGGAGCCCGACTCGCCGACGATGCTGAGGGTCTTGCCCTTCTCCAGCTGGAAGCTGAGCCCGTCGACGGACTTGACGAGGCCGTCGTCGGTCGGGAAGTGGACCTTGAGGTCGCGGACCTCGAGGAAGGCGGTCGGGGCCGGGGAGGGCGCGCCGGTGGGCTCGCCGACAGCGGCGCCGGTCTTGGAGAGTTCGGTCACGAGAGCCTCACCCGCGGGTCGGCGGCGGCGTAGAGCACGTCCACCACGAGGTTTGCGATCACGACGAACGAGGCGGCAAGCAGGGTCACGCCGAGGATCTTGGGAAGGTCGTTGTCGGTGATGCCCTGCACCGCGTACTCACCGATGCCGTGCAGCGAGAACACCGTCTCGGTGATCACGGCACCGCCGAGCAGCAGACCGAGGTCCATGCCGAAGACCGTGATGATCGGGGTGAGCGCGGCGCGCAGTCCGTGCCGGACCACCACCTTGCGCTCCCGCAGGCCCTTGGCGCGGGCCGTGCGGATGAAGTCCTCGTTCATCGTCTCCAGCATGCCCGAGCGGGTGAGCCGCGCGTAGATGGCGGAGTAGAGGAGGGCGAGCGAGCACCACGCGGGGAAGAGGGTGTTGGCCCACTGCGCGGGGTTCTCGGTGAACGGGACGTAGGTGCGGCCGAAGATCGGCCACTGGTAGGTGAAGAGCAGCAGCGCCAGGTTGCCGGTGAAGAACATGGGCAGCGAGACACCGGCGAGCGCGACACCCATGAAGGTGCGGTCGAAGATCGAGCGCGGCTTCAGCGCGGAGATGACACCGACGACCACACCGGAGACCAGCCACAGCACGGCCGCGCCCGCGGCCAGCGACAGCGTGATCGGCAGGCGCGAGGTGAGCTGCGGCCAGACCGCCTGGTGGGTCTTGAAGGAGTAACCGAAGCACGGCGCGTCGCAGCTGACCTTGGTGGGGCCGACGCTGTAGGTGGCGCCGGACACGATCCCCTTGATGAAGTGCCAGTACTGGACATAGACGGGCTGGTCCAGACCGAGGTTGTGCTTGACCGCTACGACGTCCGCCTTCGACGGGCTCTTGCCGATGTACTGCTGCGCCAACTGGTCCGCTGTCTGGCCGGCGAGTCGCGGCAGGAGGAAGAAGATGGCAAAAGTGACCGCGGAGACGACCAGCAGCAGGATCACTGCCGCGAACGTCCGGCGGAGGATGTACGAGATCACGGGGATCGGCGCTGGTGCCCGCGGGCCTCGCGGCCCGCGGGCACCAATGCCTTCACCTGCCTTCCGGGGCTGCTACTTCGACTCGACGCCGATGTTGAGGTAGTCGTACTGACCGCTGAAGGCCGCCGAGGAAACCAGGTTGGTGGCCTTCGGACGCGCCAGCAGGACCTTGAAGTAGGTCAGCGGCACGAGGACGGCGTCGTCCATGGTCTTCTTGTCGATCTGGGTGTAGAGGGCGTTGCGCGCGGCGGTGTCCTGCGTCGCGATCGCCTTCTCCAGAAGGGAGTTGACGTCCTTGTTGTCGTACTGCGACAGGTTGGTGTTGCCGGAGTCACCGATGGCGGCGCCGTTCAGGATCTGCTGGAGGAAGCCGTAGCCGGACGGCCAGTCGGCACCCCACTGCATCATGATGAGGCCGATGTTCTGCTTCTCGGTGAACTTCGGGACACCGGCGTAGTCGGTGAAGTACTTGCCGGACGGGTACTGCTTGAGGGTGGCGTTGATGCCGACCTTCTTCAGGGAGTTGATGATCGCCGTGGCGGCGTCGATCTCCTGCGGACGGTCGGAACGGGCCGTGATGTTGGTGCTGACGGCCGTCTTGCCGCAGGCCTTCAGCTGCTCCTTGGCCTTGGCGGCGTCGCCCTTGCTGCCGGTGGAGGCGTAGACGTCCGCCTTCGCGTAGCCCGGGATGTCGGGCGGCAGGACGGTGGAGGCGATGTCACCGCGGACCGGGCCGCCCTCGGCGGTCTGGACGGAGACCTTGTCGATCGCGTACTGCACGGCCTTGCGGCAGGCGACGTTGTCGAACGGCTTCACCTTGGTGTTGATCGCCATGTAGACCAGGCGGCCACCGTAGGTGTTGTCGGAGTTCGACTTCTTGGCGGAGTCGGTGAGGATCTGCGCCTGGGTCGCGGCCTGGACGCCGGTGCCGCCGAGGTCGATCGCGTCGCCGGCGAGGACGTCCTTGTCGATCGTCTCGGCGTTGACCTTGAGGTTGACGACGATCTTGTCCGGCAGCTGCTTGCGCAGCGGGTCGGTCTTCGCGTCCCAGTTCTCGTTGCGCACCAGGACGGCCTGCTTGCCGTCGGAGTAGCTCTGGAACTTGTACGAGCCCGAGGACACGATGTTCTTGACGTAGTCGACGCCGTTGTCCTTGGCCTGTGGGACCGGGGCCGTCTGCGGCGAGGCGACCAGGTAGTCGAACTCCTGGAAGGCCTGCTTCAGGTGGAAGACGATCGTGGTGTCGTCCGGGGTCTCGATGGACGAGAGGCCCTTGGCGCTCTTGTCCTTGTAGGGACCCTTGTACTTGTCGCCGCCGACCAGGAACTGCTGGAAGTAGTTCGGGCCGAGGGAGAGGACGTCACGCGCGAAGTTGGAGCGCTCGACGGCGTACTTGACGTCCTTGGACGTGATCGCCGTGCCGTCCTGGTACTTCACGCCCGCACGCAGCTTGTACGTCCAGGTCTTGCCGCCGTCGCTGGAGACGCCCTTGCCCGCCGCGAGGTCGGGGACCAGGGTGTTGCCCTTGGAACCGGCACCGGGCTCGAAGGTCATCAGCGGACGGGCCCACAGCCGGCTGAGGTTGTACATGTACGCGTAGTACGTGTTGCCCGGGTCGAACGAGTCCGGGACGTCGGACAGCTCGTAGGTGAGCGTCCCGCCCTTCGTCGAGGAGGCGTTGACGACGTCCTTGGTCGCGGCGTTGGCACCGGCCGAGCTGGAGTTGTCGTTCGAGTTGTCATCGGCCTTGCTGCAGCCTGCGACGAGCAGACTCGCACTTCCGATGGCCGCAATGGCGGCCAGCGCTGACCTTCGCATGATGGGCTGGTTCCCCTTCATTGTCGGAAACTTTTCGGGCTCTCTGCGGCAGGCGTCAGCGGCTGCGCGGGTCGAGAGCATCGCGGAGACCGTCGCCCAGCAGGTTGAACGCCAGGACGGTCACGAAGATGGCGAGACCGGGGACGATCATGTACTGGGGGTCGACCTGGTAGTACGTGACCGCGTCCCGGAGCATGCCGCCCCAGGACGCCTGAGGAGGCTGGATGCCGACGCCGAGGAAGCTGAGGGACGCCTCGAAGAGGATGTTGGTCGGGATCAGCAGCGTCGAGTAGACGATGATCGGACCGACCAGGTTGGGCATCAGTTCCCGGAACACGATGTACGGGCCCTTGGCGCCCATGCCCCGGGAGGCGTCGATGAACTCACGCTCGCGCAGGGCCAGGGTCTGACCGCGCACGATACGGCCCAGGTAGGGCCAGTTGAAGAAGCCGATGACGAAGATCAGCACGCTGAGGTGCAGCGGCAGTCCGTTGAGGCCGAACGCGCCGCCCTGCAGGGTCGCGGAGATGGCGATCGCGAAGAGCAGCAACGGGAAGGCCAGGAAGATGTCCATCAGTCGGCTGATGACCGTGTCGACGCGTCCACCGTAGTAGCCGGCGACGACACCGAGGATGGCGCCGATCACGTTCGAGAGGATCGTGGCGCCGAAGGCGACCACCAGCGACACCCAGGAGCCCTCCAGGATGCGGGTGGCGATGTCGCGGCCGAACTTGGGATCGACGCCCAGCGGGTGGCTCAGGCTCATACCGCCCCAGCCGCTCTTGGGCAGCGAGGTGTCCGGGCTGATCAGGTCCTGGTGGAAGGCGTTCGGGTCCAGACCGAACATCGACTGGATCGGGCGGGAGAGGACCGCGAGGAGGATCAGCAGGATGACGATGACGCCACCGGCGACGGCCACTCTGTCCTTCTTGAACCGGGTCCAGGCGATCTGTCCAAGGGAACGACCCTCGATCTGCCCCTTGCTGGCACCCTCGAGGACAGCTTCTGGCTGTACCTCGGTTGCCGCCCCGGTGGTCTCGATCGGTGCGGTCACTGTGACCAGACCCCTCTCGCCGGTGGTGACCGGCTGCGCCTGCCGCTTTGTGCGGGTTTGTCGTCTTACCAGGAGCACGGGATCAGGAGACCCCATGTTCTGAACCGCGAGTCTTCAGCTTGCTCACGATCACCCGCCAGAGCTGACGGGGAATGTATGCGCAACCGTGATGCTCTGCTGGGGATTCCGTTATCCGAACGCTGGGTAGCACGTACCGGATGTGGAGCAGTCGGCGACTCAACGGCAATTCGGCACGCTTCGGACACGTCACTGTGTCTACGCGCGCAGAGAATGTGTTTGCTGGGTGAATCCTACGGCGGATCCGAAAAGGTATTGACCACCTCCGGGCTCCCACCCGTGTCCGAACGGCGAGACAGGGGGTTGCGCGGAGGCCGTACGGATCGTATAGCGGCAGGCCGCGCACTCGTTCACGGGGCGGGTCACGAGAGCACCGGCAAGCGGGAAATCCGAGCGATACGCGTGCGCAATTACCGGAATTGGATAGCCCCGTCAATACCCGTCTCACATCGCGGGCAATTCCCTTATGGAGAACGGCGCGTCAATAGGAGTCAGGGCACGGTTGCCGCAGGTGAGATGGGGTTCAGCGGGCAGGGTGGGCCCGGGTGCGTGGCCCATGCCGTCAACAACGCCGGGTGAGGGGCCGCGCCGAGCACGGCTGGGTGAGCGGGCCCCGGTGAGCGGGGCTCCAGGGGGCGGGGCTCCGGTGGGCGGACTCCAGTTAACGGGGCTCAGTACCCCACTGGCGGAAACCCGTACCCCGTGCCGGGCACCGCGCCGACGCCGCCGGCGGCCACTCCGCCGGGCACCGCGCCGCCGTGCGCGTCACGGTCGTAGAACGGCCGCGCGTTGGCGCGCAGCCACATCACCACGGGGTCGTGGTCGTCGGACATGACGACGGTCGACACGGGCAGTCCGTCGGGTACGGCCCCGATGGACCGCTGCATCATCGCCCGCACGGAGTCGACCGCGGGCGGTGAGGTGTCGTAGACGTCGAGGCCGATGGCGAGGTACGGCGCCCCGAGGGCGGGCTGGACCCAGGCGCGGCGCAGGGAGCGCAGGGCGGGGGTGCGGTGGGCGTTCTGGGTGAGGAGCGCGTAGAAGTGGGGGACCGCGATACCGGGTTCGGAGAGTCTGAGGGGTCCGGCGGGCTGGCGGTCGAGGCCGGTGGCGATACGGCGGAGGTCGGGCCAGGGGATGCCGACGCCGCCGCCCGGGGCGTGGGGATTGAGCCAGAGGCCGTAGTGGTCGGGGTAGAGGGTGCGGGCGACGTCGAGTCCGTCGACGACCTCGTAGGACCGGTTCCAGCCGCTGGCCGAGAGTTCCTGGGCGGAGGTGACGCAGGGCGCGTAGCCGTGGCCGCCGACCTCCATGGTGCCGTACTGGGCGTCGGGGGAACCGGCCTGGCCGTGCCACAGGAGCATCCAGACCTGGCCGGAGGAGGGGGTGGCGAGGGCGCGCAGGAGGGCCTCGTAGGCGTCGTAACGCCCGGGCGTCACCTGGCGCAGCATGTGCTCGACCTGTCCGGTCGCGGTGCCGCTCACGCTCACCTGTACCGCCCCTCCATGGATGTGCCCCGTTGCCCCGGACTATGGAACCAGCTTAAGCGCCCGGGGACCCGGCCCTCGTTGCGCGCGGGCCGGGTGTGCCGCGGCGGCCGGATGCGCCCCGGCGGACCGGAGTGGGGGGCGGGGCCGGCGGGCCCGGCCGTACGTGTCCTACTGGCCGTACTGGTAGAAGGGGCGCACGTGGTGCCTGAGCCATTCGCCGACGGGGTCCTGGGCCACGTCGAGGAGGACGAGGTTGACCGGCCAGGGGACGGCGGTCCGGCCGAGGGCGCGGCCGAGCGCGTCCAGCGGGAGTTCCCGCAGTTCGCCCTCCCACTGGGTGAGTTCGACGCCGACGAACATGACGGGGTCGGCCGTCTCGATCGACGCGAGGCAGCGGCGGGCGGTGAGGACGATGCCCGTGGCGGCGAACTCGGCGGAGGCGGCGGCGAGGAAGTCGACGGGGTCGTCCTGCCAGTCGGGTTCGAAGAGGCGGACGCGGGCGCCGGCGCCCGGTCCGTCGAGCTGGGTACGGCCGCTGCGGCACAGCTCGGCCACGGCCGGCGGGGGCAGGGGCACGCCGACGACCCCGTCGGGGTTGAGGGCGAGGCCCACCTGGGCGGGCAGACCGCGGGCGAACTCGACGGCGGGCGCCACGGTGAACGACATGTGGGAGCCGACGACCTGACGGAACTGCTCCTCGGAGCTGAACACCGGGACGAACGCCTGGCCGGCGATCTCCATGGTGGGCAGGTCGAGGTCGGTGCTGTGCGGGTCGCCGCCGTTGGGCAGGGGCACCCAGAGGAAGCTGCGGCCGAGGACCTCGACGATACGGCCGGCGGCCGCGGGCACGCCGAGGGAGGCGGAGAGCACCTCCTCCAGCTCGTTGCCGGGCCAACCGCCGTGCGGGTGGGGGTGCGTCTGCGCCGGGTAGTCCGCGGGAAAGTCCGCCGCCGGGAAGTCCATCTGTTCTACCGCCTGCTGGGAACCGCTGCTGTGGCTGAAAGGCTAGCGGGTGCGGGACCCGGATCGGCCCGGATCGGCCTTGATCGACCCTGATCGACGTGGACCGGCGCGGATCGGCGCGGATCGGCGGGGATCGGATCGGCCGGGGCGCCGGGGCGGACCTGGGCGGGCCGGGCCAGGTCCGGTCAGGTCTGTCCGGTCCGTCCGGCCTATCCGGTCCGTCCGGTCCGTCCGCGGGGAGGGGTCATCCCGTGAACGACACCCGTCGCAGCGCGTCCGCCGCGTCGCGGTCGAGGAGGACCGCCGAGCCGCAGCCGTCGGGCAGGTCGCCGCGTTCCACGGCGCGCAGCAGCCGGGCGGTGGCCTGCCGGTGCCGGAGGAAGGCGTACCGCGAGACGCCCCGGCCGCGCTCCTGCTGGCCGGCGAGGGCGGTGTCGGGGGTGACGTCGAGGAGCAGCAGATGCAGGGTGCCGCCCCGGCGCCGGGCTTCGCGGGCCAGCCAGGCGCGCACCCAGGTCTGGCTGCCGCAGTCGTGCACGGCGACGCCCCCGCCGGTGCGCAGGGCGCGGCGCAACCCCGCGTAGTGGGCGAGGCGGACGGCGGGGCGGTAGAGGACGTAGGGGAGGAGGCGGGGCAGGCGGGCGGCCCAGCGGTCGCGGGCGTGCTGGGAGTCGACGCGGATGCCGTGCACCGCGCGGTCCATGAAGGTGGACTTGCCGCTGCCGGGCAGTCCGGTCACGACGACGAGGTCGCGGGCGCCGAAGACCAGGGCGTGCGGGCTGCGTCCGGCGCGTTCGCGCAGGTCACGGACGACGGGCGCGGTGCGTTTGGCGCGGTGCCCGCGGACGGGGAGGGCGGGCCGGCCGGGCAGGGCGGCTCCGGTGGCCGCGGCGGCTGCCGCGGCCGCGGTCGCCGTGGTGGCGTATGCGGCTGTGGTCCTTTTGACCGTCGTCGTCTTCACGTGCGCGTCCTCCCCTGGAGCGGCCCTCGGTTCCCTTTGAGCGTTCCCTGGTCGTCCTCTGGTTCTTCCTTGGGTGTCCCTTGGGCCCCGAGGGGGGTTGTGCCCCTCGAATGTAAAGGAACGGTAATCCACGGAGTTCCGCGGTTCGGTCCGTGCGCCGCAACAGCCGGGTCACAGATCACGCGGGTGCCGAAAAACGTCTCTCACGATGGCCGGATATGAGCATCGTCATTCACAAAGCAGCTCGACGCTACTGACACGAGATTGCAAGGCGATCAGCGGCGGTCGTCTTGGAAAAGAAGGGTGACACCTGTAAAGCGAGGTATCACTCCTGACGCGGGAGGGCGCCGGGCCGTACCCCGTGCGATGATGTGCGCGCCAACTGCATACCGGCCGCTTGAATCCGCGCGGGAGAGTTCCCTGCGGCGCTCGCCGAGAGCGCTCACGGGACGCCGAAGGAGCAAGTCCCTCCCTTGAATCTCTCAGGCCCCGTCACCGCGCGGGCGAGGCACATCTGAAAAGCGGGCCGCCGCCGCAGCACTCCCGTGCTCCGGCTCCGGCGGCCCCACCCACGGTGCAAGTCATGACACCGGCGTCCCCCGCGGGGGCCCGCGGCCGTCATGGCGAACCTCTCAGGTTCCGATGACAGATGGGGAGGACAAGGATCACCTCCACCCGTCCTGTCCAGCCCTGTCCGGACCTGCCCTGCCCTGGGAGACCGACCGATGAGCAGTACCGACGCTTCCCTTCCCGCTGCCCCGCGCCGTACGGCGCTCGACGCCCTGCACCGTTCGCTCGGCGCGACGATGACCGACTTCGCCGGCTGGGACATGCCCCTGCGCTACGGCTCCGAGCGCGACGAGCACACCGCCGTCCGCACCCGGGCCGGCCTGTTCGACCTCTCCCACATGGGCGAGATCACGGTGCGGGGCGTCCAGGCCGCCGCCCTGCTGAACCACGCCCTGGTCGGCGACCTCGCCGCGGTGGCCGTTGGCCGGGCCCGCTACACGATGATCTGCCGGGAGGACGGCGGCATCCTGGACGACCTGATCGTCTACCGGCTCGCGGAGACCGAGTACCTGGTGGTCGCCAACGCCTCCAACGCCCAGGTGGTGCTGGACGCGCTGACCGGGCGCGCCGCGGGCTTCGACGCCGAGGTGCGCGACGACCGGGACAGCTACGCGTTGCTCGCCGTGCAGGGCCCGGAGTCCGCCGGCATCCTCGCGTCCCTGACCGACGCCGCCCTCGGCGGCCTGAAGTACTACGCCGGCCTGCCCGGTACGGTCGCCGGTGTCCCGGCGCTGATCGCCCGCACCGGTTACACCGGCGAGGACGGTTTCGAACTGTTCGTCTCCCCCGCCGACGCAGAGAAGGTGTGGCAGGCGCTGACCGAGGCGGGCGCCGGGGCAGGTCTCGTGCCCTGCGGGCTGTCCTGCCGTGACACGCTGCGACTGGAGGCGGGGATGCCGCTGTACGGGCACGAACTGTCCACCGCGCTCACCCCGTTCGACGCCGGGCTCGGCCGGGTGGTGAAGTTCGGCAAGGAGGGCGGCTTCGTGGGGCGCGAGGCGCTGCTGGCCGCCGCCGAGCGGGCCGCCGTCAGCCCGCCGCGCGTCCTGGTCGGCCTGGTCGCGGAGGGGCGCCGGGTGCCGCGCGCCGGGTACCGGGTGGTCGCCGGGGGTGAGGCGGTCGGCGAGGTCACCTCCGGGGCGCCGTCCCCCACCCTGGGCAGGCCGATCGCGATGGCCTACGTCGACGCCGCGTACTCGGCACCCGGCACGGCCGGGGTCGGGGTGGACATCCGGGGCAGCCACGAACCGTACGAGGTCGTGGCGCTGCCGTTCTACCGGCGCCGGAAGTAGCCACCGGCGCCGCACCGCGGCCGGCCCGGCCGGGCCGGCCACCGCAGTACGACCCTCACCACGATCGTCCGGTGACCCGGGTGACCACCGTCAGCGCGGTCACCCGGGTCACCGCAGCCCCCCGCGTACAGGAGAATTCAGGTCATGAGCAACCCCCAGCAGTTCCGCTACAGCAAGGAACACGAGTGGCTGTCGGCCGCCGAGGACGGCGTGTCGGCGGTCGGCATCACCGAGCACGCGGCCAACGCCCTCGGTGACGTGGTGTACGTCCAGCTCCCGGCGGTCGGCGACACGGTGACCGCGGGCGAGCCCTGCGGCGAGCTGGAGTCGACCAAGTCGGTGTCCGAGCTGTACGCCCCGGTCACCGGTGAGATCACCGCGGTCAACGAGGACGTGGTGGACGACCCGTCCCTCGTGAACTCCGAGCCGTTCGAAGGCGGCTGGCTGTTCCGGGTACGGCCGTCGGCCGAGCCGGAGGGCCTGCTGTCCGCCGACGAGTACACCGCCTACGCCACCGGCGAGGAGTCGTAACCGTATGTCCGACCGTATGTCCGTCCTGAACACGCCCCTGCACGAGCTCGACCCGGAGATCGCCGCCGCGGTCGGTGCCGAGCTGGAGCGCCAGCAGTCCACCCTCGAGATGATCGCCTCCGAGAACTTCGCCCCGCTCGCGGTGATGGAGGCGCAGGGCTCGGTCCTCACCAACAAGTACGCCGAGGGCTACCCCGGCCGCCGCTACTACGGCGGCTGCGAGCACGTCGACGTCGCCGAGCAGATCGCCATCGACCGGCTGAAGGACCTGTTCGGCGCCGAGTACGCCAACGTCCAGCCGCACTCGGGCGCCTCCGCCAACCAGGCGGCCCTGTTCGCGCTGGCCCAGCCCGGCGACACGATCCTGGGCCTGGACCTGGCGCACGGCGGTCACCTCACCCACGGGATGCGGCTGAACTTCTCCGGCAAGCAGTTCCAGGTCGTCGCCTATCACGTCGGTCCGGACACCGGTCTGGTCGACATGGCGGAGGTCGAGCGGCTCGCCAAGGAGCACCGGCCGAAGGTGATCATCGCGGGCTGGTCGGCGTACCCGCGGCAGCTGGACTTCGCGGAGTTCCGGCGGATCGCCGACGAGGCCGGGGCGTATCTGTGGGTCGACATGGCGCACTTCGCCGGTCTGGTCGCGGCGGGGCTGCACCCGAACCCGGTGGAGTACGCGGACGTCGTCACCTCCACCACCCACAAGACGCTGGGCGGGCCGCGCGGCGGGATCATCCTCGCGCGGAAGGAGTTCGCGAAGAAGCTGAACTCGTCCGTCTTCCCGGGCTTCCAGGGCGGTCCGCTGGAGCATGTGATCGCGGCCAAGGCGGTGTCGTTCAAGGTCGCCGCCTCGGAGGAGTTCAAGGAGCGCCAGCGGCGGACGCTGGAGGGCGCGCGGATCCTCGCCGAGCGGCTCACGGCGCCGGACGCCAGGGCGGCCGGGGTGAACGTGCTGTCCGGGGGGACGGACGTCCATCTGATCCTGGTCGACCTGCGCGCGTCCGAGCTGGACGGGCGGCAGGCCGAGGACCGGCTGCACGAGGTCGGCATCACCGTCAACCGCAACGCGGTGCCGGACGACCCGCGCCCGCCGATGGTCACGTCGGGCCTGCGCATCGGCACCCCGGCGCTGGCCACGCGCGGCTTCACGGCGGAGGACTTCGCCGAGGTCGCGGACGTGATCGCCGAGGCGCTGAAGCCGTCCTACGACGCGGCGGCGCTCCATGCGAGGGTGACGGCGCTGACCGGCCGGCACCCGCTGTACCCGGGTCTGGGCGCGTAGCCCCGTCCCCGGTTCAGCCGCTTTCAAGCGGCACCGCGCACACTGGACGCAGGGCCGTCCACAGCTGGGCGCGGTGCCGCTCCCGTTCCACCGCCACACCCCTGCCCTCATCGTTCCTGCCGGAGGAGTCCCGTGGCCATCTCGGTCTTCGACCTGTTCTCGGTCGGCATCGGCCCGTCGAGCTCCCACACCGTGGGCCCGATGCGCGCGGCCCGGATGTTCGCCCGCAGACTGCGCAACGAGGGGCTGCTCGACCCGGTGGCCTCGCTGCGCGCGGAGCTGTACGGCTCGCTCGGCGCGACCGGTCACGGTCACGGCACGCCGAAGGCGGTGCTGCTCGGCCTGGAGGGCGCCTCCCCGCGCACGGTCGACGTGGAGACCGCCGACGACCGGGTGGAGACGATCCGCTCCACGGGCCGTATCCGTCTCCTCGGCGACCACGAGATCGCGTTCTCCTGCGACGACGACCTCGTCCTGCACCGCCGCAAGGCACTCCCCTACCACGCGAACGGCATGTCCCTCGGGGCGTACGACGCCTCGGGCACGGAGCTGCTGGCGAAGACGTACTACTCGGTGGGCGGCGGCTTCGTGGTGGACGAGGACGCGGTGGGCGCCGACCGTATCGTGCTGGACGACACCGTCCTGAAGTATCCCTTCCGCACCGGTGACGAACTGCTGCGCCGCACACGGGAGACGGGCCTGTCGATCTCCTCGCTCATGCTGGAGAACGAGCGTGCCTGGCGCACCGAGGACGAGATCCGCGCCGGGCTGCTGGAGATCTGGCGGGTGATGCGGGAGTGCGTGGCGCGCGGTCTGTCCCGGGAGGGCATCCTGCCGGGCGGCCTGAAGGTACGCCGCCGCGCCGCCATGACGGCCCGTCAGCTCCGCTCCGAGGGTGACCCGTTGGCTCATTCGATGGAGTGGATCACGCTGTACGCGATGGCGGTGAACGAGGAGAACGCGGCGGGCGGCCGGGTGGTCACCGCGCCCACCAACGGAGCGGCCGGCATCATCCCGGCGGTACTGCACTACTACCTCGACTTCGTCCCCGGCGCCGACGAGGACGGCGTGGTGCGCTTCCTCCTCGCGGCGGGCGCGATCGGGATGCTGTTCAAGGAGAACGCGTCCATCTCCGGCGCCGAGGTGGGCTGCCAGGGCGAGGTGGGCTCCGCCTGCTCGATGGCGGCCGGCGCCCTCGCCGAGGTGCTGGGCGGCACGCCGGAACAGGTCGAGAACGCCGCGGAGATCGGCATGGAGCACAACCTCGGCCTCACCTGCGACCCGGTCGGCGGACTGGTCCAGATCCCCTGCATCGAGCGCAACGGCATGGCCGCGGTGAAGGCGGTCACCGCGGCGCGGATGGCGATGCGCGGGGACGGCTCGCACCTGGTCTCCCTGGACAAGGTCATCAAGACGATGAAGGACACCGGCGCGGACATGTCGGTCAAGTACAAGGAGACGGCCCGGGGCGGCCTGGCGGTCAACATCATCGAGTGCTAGGGAGACAGGCCCCTGCCCAGCGCGCCCGTCTCCTTCGGACCACGTACCACCCCCGCGTACGGACGCGGCTGCCGGCGGGGCCGGGAGCAGGCCCCGTGGTCGCCCGGAACCGGATCACCGGGCTCCACGGTAACCGGGCGGTTCACCGCACCCGGGACAGCACCTGACGCGCGGCAGCCCCGGCGTTCGCCCTCCGCCCCGGCCGGACCCCGCTCGGCACGGCGGGCTTCGCGGCGGCCCGCCGTCAGCGGCGCCGCACCGGCCGGCCCGGTGATGTCACCGGTCACGGACACCTCGGGTTCCGCAAACACAGTCACACGTCACCCGTAACTGGTCACGGGTCACTGGTCATCCACTGCGCATGAACTGTGCGTCAACAAGGGGCCCGTAGCGTGGGTTGAAGAAAGCGAGGGGAAAACGAGAGAGGCAGGAGGCCGTGCGATACAGGATGGGCGCCACGTCGACCCCTGAAGGGATTCCCAGTGCTGGCGATCAGAACTCCGCCGGGTGATGCCGTGTTCGGTATCAGGCCTTCCCCGCCACCGGGTATCGACGTCCGCACCGCGGTTGCCACGCTGGGACCCCGCGGGACGGACTCGGTCCATGAGGCACGCAAATACTTCTCCGAAGTGGTCACGCTTCCGACCGTTCCGGAGGTCATGGACTACGCCGAGCAAGAGTCCGTCCTTGCCCTCGTACCAGCCGGCCACCTGACCGTCTCGGACAATATCTTGCGCGACAGCTGGGTGAACCTGCATTTCCGCTTCCAGGGACGCATGAGCATGGTCGGCCTCTGGGAGAGCCCCACCAAGAAGATGTGCGCCGCCGTCAACGTCGACCGTGCGGGCGCTGCCTCCGAGGTCCGCAGCGTCGCGCTGCACCCGGCCACCGCGGCCTTCGCTCAAAAGATCTTTCCGGCAGACGTGGAACTCCGATTCTGCGATTCCAAGCCGATCGCGGTGCGGTTGGCGGAGGAAGGCCGTGTCGATGCCTGTATCGGATCGCTGGACGTCGTACAGAGGGCGGCCGGGCTCCGTCCCGTGGAGGAGTTCGAGCCGACCATGATCTGGTGTCTCTATTCCGGACTCGGGCACATTCGAAACCCTGATGCAGACTCATGAAAGCGGTCGAAGTGGAAGTGAGTGACACGAAAACGCACCGTTCCCCTGTCCGGTTCGTCGATTGCCGGTCGGCTCCCGAGGCGTTCGGTCCGGCCCCGGATCTGGCCGCCGTGAGCGCCCTGCTCGAAATCGGTCAGCGTCTCGGAATCCTGCCCTATCTCGAAGACGACGAGGCAGTGGAGGCCGCGGCACTGGCCGCCGCGGTGAACCTTCCCGTCGCCGGCGTGGAGATGCTGCTGACGACCTACGAGGCCGCCGCCATCATCGAAAAGGTTCCCGACCGGGAAGGTGCCTTCCGCGCCGCTCCCTCGTTCCCGACGCTTCGTTACCAGGCCGGCTACCTCTCGTGGGCACTCAACGCGAACCGACCGTTCATCGAGCATGCCCGCGCATTCCTCGAGGACCCAGAATCGGCTCGCACGGCATACCGCCGGGACATGGAGCAGGTGGCGGTCTCGTCCCAGTGGCAGGGGGAGATGGCGTTCTATCCCTCGCTGGTCTCGGTCGTCCTCGAGGCCGCGCCCACCCGGATCGTCGATCTGGGCGCGGGTACGGCGAGGATGCTCATCGATGTCCTCCAGCGGTTGCCGGACACCACCGGGGTGGCCCTGGATCTGGCCCACGACGCCTGTGCGGCCGCCAGGGTTCTCGCCGCGTCCGGTGGCGTCGCCGACCGGCTGACGGTCGTGGAGAGGTCCATCCAGTCCCTCGCCACGGACGACGCCGTCCTGGCGGGTGCCGACATGATCACGGCGGGATTCGTCTTCCACGACATGCTGCCCGAGGAGGAAGCCACCGCGGACGCGGTACTGCGCAACTGCCGGGCCGCGCTGCCCGAAGGCGGCCTCCTGGCCGTCACCGATGCCGTCCCGTATGCGGCGACCGGCTGGGAGCGGCGTTTCAGTGCCCTGGTCACCTACATGCACCAGCAGTTCATGGGCCGGAAGCTCCTCACCGAGTCCGAGTGGGGCGACAAGCTGTCGGATGCCGGCTTCTCCGACGTGCTGTGCGTACGGCAGTCCTCCCCGACAGGACGTCTCTTCATCGCCACCGCGTGAGGGAATCGATGTCAGCGAAGTTTCACTGGTTCCTGCCGACGGCCGGGGACAGCCGGTCGTTGGCCGTGGGAACGCACGGCACCCATGGCCCCGGCCGACGGGCGGAACCGGCCTGCGAAGGCGGCACGGACCGGTTCCGGGCGCCGGACATGGGGTACTTGGGGCTGGTCGCCCGGGCGGCGGAGCAGCTCGGATTCGAGGCGGTGCTCACTCCCACGGGTACCTGGTTCGAAGACGCCTGGCTGACCACCGCGGCACTGCTCCACGAGACCGAGCGGTTGAAGTTCCTGGTCGCTTTCCGGCCGGGTCTGGTGTCACCCACGCTGAGCGCCCAGATGGCGGCGACTTTCCAGCGCCTTTCCGAGGGAAGACTGCTGCTGAACGTGGTCGCGGGCGGGGAGAGCGCGGAGCAGGCCCGGTTCGGCGACCACCTCCCCAAGGAGCAGAGATACGCCCGGGCCGGAGAGTTCCTGACCGTCCTTCGGGGCGCGTGGAACGGCACGCCGTTCGACTTCAAGGGCGGGTACTACGACGTGCGGGGAGCGACGGTGTCCGAACCTCCGGACCCGCTGCCCGCGTTGTACTTCGGCGGGTCTTCGGGCCCGGCCGGGCCGATCGCGGCTCGCCATGCGGATGTGTACCTGACCTGGGGCGAGCCACCCGATCGGATCGCGGAGAAGATCGCATGGATCCGGAAGCTCGCCGACGAGGAGGGACGTCGCGTCCGTTTCGGTATCCGGTTCCATGTGATTTCCCGGGACAGCTCCGCGGAGGCCCGGACCGTCGCGCAGCGCCTGCTGAACAAGATGGACCCCGTCCAGGTGAGAAAAGTGCAGAACGTCCTGGCCGGCATCGAATCGACCGGGCAGGCCCGGCAGCGGGCGCTGACAGAGAAGTTCCTCTCCAGCCGGGACGCCACAGACCTGGAGATCTACCCGAACATCTGGGCGGGGGTGGGGCTGCTCCGTGGCGGAGTGGGAACCGCACTGGTGGGTGGTCATACCGAGGTGGCCGACCGGATCGAAGAGTACGCCGCGCTGGGCATCGAAGAATTCGTTCTCTCCGGGTTTCCGCATCTGGAGGAAGCATACTGGGTCGGAGAAGGGGTATTGCCCGAACTGCGCCGCCGCGGTGTGGCCCCGGCGCTGCCCTGAACTCCGGACCCTGTACCCGCACAGGGCAGGAATCCGCACCGCACCCTTCCGGAAATCGACGACCCGGAAACCGCCGTGGACGTATCACGACCAGGAATCAAGTATTGCGATGGGAGGTAGGCCGTGCCGCGCGCCGTGAATGCGATGCCGATATCGGAGAAACTGACCGAACTGGCAGCCGAAGCACCGGATTTCCCGGCAATCATCGAGGTTGCAGCCGGCCGATCCTCCCGGGAAGTCACCTACCGGTGTCTGGTCGACGACGTCCGGGGGATCGCGGATCTCCTCCGTGCCTGGAATCGTGATCTGAACGGTGCCGCCGTCGTCTGCCATCCCGCGACGGTTTCCATCGAAACGACGAAGATCATTCTGGCTGCCCTGTGTGCGGGCGTCACCGTACTCCCGTACGCTCCGCAGCTCGACGCCGAAGCACTGTCCGGCGCGCTGGGCAACGCGGGACTGAGTACCCGGACGCGGTATCTCCGAGTGCCCGGGTCATCGTCATCGGAACCCGGTCGGGAATCCGCTGCCACCGTTCATCTCACACGGTGGGAGCACACCACCGAACACCGCCGTCCACGATATCTCCTGACCACGAGCGGTTCGACGGGTGTTCCGAAGATCGTTCCCTTCTGGAATCTGGGCGACTACGATCCGAGAACCATTCCCGACCTCGTGTTCCGAGCGTGTGGCTGGCGGTCCGGACAGCGGCAGCTCATCACTCTCCCGATCCATCACATCGGGACGGTGGCCGCGCTGGTACAAGGCGTACTGGATCGGAATCAGATCGTCCTGGCGAAGCCGATGGAGCCCGAGGACCTCCTGAACACGATCGCGGATCACCGCATCGGCTGGCTCATGGTCACTCCCCATTACATGAAAGCCCTTCTGCCCGCGGCCACACGTGATCCACAACGATTGAAGAGCCTGACCGGAATTCTGCACACCGCCCTCCCCTGTCCTGCACCGCTCAAGCAGGCGTGGATAGACCTTTTGGGGGGCGAACGCGTTTTCGAGATGTACGGCGGCACCGAGGGTGTCGGCGTCACCGTGATCAACGGCTCCGAGTGGCTGGCGAAGCCCGGCTCGGTGGGGCGCGGACTGCTGACACACCTGCGGATAGGGGACGTCCCAGGGCAGGCACAGGGTGCGGGCGGCATCGGCCGTATCTATCTCCGTCGGCTGGGGGCGGCCGGCCGGGCCCGCTCGGCCGCCCCCTGGCTCCGGCACACCGACGACGGTTACGTGAGCCTGGGCGACATGGGGTGGCTCGACGAAGACGGATACCTCTATGTCTTCGACCGTGCCGCGAACCGGGCCGCCACCTCCAGCGGGGTCATGTGGCTCGGCCGGCTGTCGCTGGTACTGCGAACCCATCCGGACGTCCTGGACGCCGAATGCGTCGCGCTCACGGGCGCGGAGCGGGACACGACAGGAGCGCTGCTGGTGCTGCGGGACTCCGTGGCCGAGCTCGATCTGCCGGCGATCCAGAGTTTCTGTGCCTCTCGGATCAAGGATCACGAGCTTCCCGAGGTCTGTATCCGCGTGACCGAGATCCCTCGGTCGGAGATCGGCAAGCCCGATGCCGTCGCCATCAGGAAGATATTCGACCGGAAGGGGTTCCGTGCCACGGGAGCTTGACGTCACTCTGTTCCGCGGAATGTGCGAAGACGTCCTGGGTGCCGCCTTTCACGAGACTCCGGAGTTCACGGTCTACGCATCTGTCGATGGACTCGGGTCCGGGGTCGATATTCGCCTGGCGTTCCGTGGATGCTATGGCATCGACGTACGGCGAGTGCGATTCGTCGACGGACTCCGATGGGCGCCGTCGGGCTGGTGCGACTATGCGGCCGGCCCGGACGGACCATCTCCTCGGATTCTGTCGGAGTACGTCCATACACCTCCGGCCGACCCTGTGGAACAGGAACTCGCCGAGCTCTGGGAGGAGCGCCTGGAGATCCGGGGCGTGGGCGTGGAAGACGACTTCTGGGAGTGCGGCGGAGACTCTCTCTGCTTCATCGAGATCGTCGAAGTCCTGAACCAGGAATACGGTGTCCGATTGGGTTTCTTCGACATCGGAGCCAGCGTCACCATAGCCCGCCTGGCCGCTCTGGTGCGCGAGCGTTCGCCGCGATGAAGACTCATCCCCGATCGAGGCAAAAGCTCACGGGCGGCTCGGGCCGGGGATGAAACCGTAACAACTGATACGCGTAGGGGAGGTGAACCATGGAGTACTTCGACACCGAGATCGTGGACATCGAGTCCCTGTCCGACGAGGCCCTTGCCGACATCATCGGCGGTGCCGCGATCAACGGCTGCACGAACTAGGCAGCGACTCGATCCTGGCCGGCACCCGAGATTCCGGATGTCGGCCAGGATTGTCGACGACAGGGAGATGACGCAATGCGCCACCAGGGTCGGGAGACGGTACCGCTGACGCTCCCACAGCTCTCGGTCTTACGGGCTCTGCGGGGTGACATGAGTGCCGGGCCGACCCTGGAACTCTCGTACCGCATCCAAGGGCCCCTGGACATCCAGGCGTTCATCGCCGGCACAGGTGACGTCGTCGGCAGCCATGACGCGCTGCGGCTGGCGATCTGTGAGTGCGGGAACTCCGGGCCCCATCAGTGGGAGAGGGCGACGCCTCCGCCGACCGAGCTGGTCAGGTGCCAGAAAGTCAAAGCCGGTTCCGAGGAACGGTTCTCCCGGTATGTCGCCGGCCTGGCCACGAAGGATGTCGCCGAACCCTGGGACCTGCGGACGGAGTTCCCGTTCCGGCTGCGGTTGCTCCGCTACGCGCCCGATCTCCATGCATTTGTCGCGACCTTCTCCCAGTTCGCGGTCGACGGCAGCGTCCGGGCGATCTTCGGCGGGGACCTGTGGCAGGCGTATCGCCGGCGCCGGGGCGATCGCGAAGCCTTCACCGCACCGAGCCCGCAGTTCCTGAGCGTGGCCGCACGGCGCGGATCCCCGGCTGCCGACGGCAGGGACATCGCCGGTTTCTGGCGGCGCCGGTACGCCCGGATACCCCAGGAATGGGGCTTTCTCGCCTCCTCGGTTCCCGATGCGGACCCGGCGGAGGCCGGGACCCTGGAGACGAGCTTCGTCCTCGACGGCGAGCGGCTTCGCAGGATGCGGCAGGCGGCACGGGCCGGCAACGCCACCGAGCTCGTCTGGATCCAGCACGCCCTGGCCCTGGCCGTATTCGAGCACACGGATGCGGACTCCACCGCGATCTGGCTTCCGGTGGACACCCGGAGCACCAGGGAACGGCGACTGCTCGGCATGCTCACGCTGGGCCTGCCGATGGTCGTCGACCGCCGCACCGCGCCGTCCGACCTCGTTCGAACGCTCACCGGCGACTGGCTCGACCTGCTGGGGCACCGGCGGGTCACCCGGGAGACCGTCGAGACCGGCGAGATCGCCGGTCTGGGGGATCCGGCGCGAGGACCGGAGCGCAGCGTGCGCCTCGCTTACATCAACCACCCTCGCCTGCAGCGCAGGACCGTGGTGGGCGACCTCACCGTGGACTACGGCGCCTACGCCCCTCGGATCGAGCGGGTGGTCGGCGGAGTGCATCTGAGGGTCGGGAGCTGGGCCGACCGCGTTCGCTTCGATCTGAGGGTCAACCGGGCCCGCCTCACCGAGGCCGCAGCGTGGCAGATGAGGAACGACGTCGAGCGGATCCTGATGGGCTGACTTCCGTCGTCCGCCCTGCGTCCGGACAGAACCGCTCTTCCCGAGGGGAGTCCCCATTCATGATCGAATCTGAGGAAGCGACCGATCCCGGCCGGGCCGCGCCTCCGGTGGCAGGGCCCGTCGGCCGGGCCAGGTTCAGCCGTCAGGCGGCTGAACGGAATGGTGTCGGCCGACGTCTGGGAGATGCCCTGACCCTGCCCGGACTGCTGACGGGACAGAGGCAGGGAAGGCTGCGCCGGCTCATCGCGGCAGTCCCTGGAGTGGCACCGGGCCGGCGTGGTCACCGGGTACCGGTCTTCTACCAGACGGAGAGCGCCGACTGCGGGCCCACGTGCCTGGCGATGGTACTGGCCTTCCTGGGCATCGATGTGGACATCGCGACGGTGCGGCGCCGCCTCGACGGAGGACAGACGGGAGTCTCCGCGCAGGCGCTCCTCCGGGCCGCCCGGCACTTCGGGGCGCTCGGGCGTGGTGTGCGCGTCGGCGTGGGCGGGCTCGGCCGCCTGAAGAGCGGCAGCATCCTGTTCTGGAACTTCAACCACTTCGTCGTGCTCGAACAAGCGACTGCCACACACGCCTACATCGTCGATCCCGCTGTGGGGCGCCGGCGCTTCAGACTGGGCGAACTCGCCGACGTGTTCACCGGGGTGGCACTCGAGTTCGAAGCACCGCTCGTCGACGGCCGCGCGCCGGTGCACCGCCGTGGGCCCGGCGTCGCACAGAGTTCCTGGCAGTACCTCAGGCTGTTCGTCACCCGGGACCGCCGCTGGACACGCCTCGCAGTGGCGTCGTTCCTGCTGATCGTCTTCAACTTCGCCACCCCGTTCGCCGCTTCCTACGTGGTCGCCCGCACCGGCACCGGAAACCGGTCGGGGCAGGCAGCCGTCATCCTGTGCCTCGCGCTCGCGGCGGGCGTGTCGTTCGCGCTGCTCCACATGGTCCGCGGCCTGGCGCTCCTGGCGCTCCAGTCGATCGCGGACCGCCGCGTCACCCTCGGCGTGTTCGGCCATCTGCTTTCCCTGCCGTACGAATATTTCACCAAGCGGAACCCGGGTGATCTGGCGATGCGGGTGCGGACCAGCTCGGCGGTCCGGCAGGTCCTGACGGGTGCGGCTCTCTCCACCCTGTTCGACGGCACGCTGGTGCTGGTCTACCTGGTCCTGCTGCTGGTGGTCGACGTACAGTTCGCCCTGCTCTGCATGGCGTTGGCCGCCGTGATGGTGGCCGTCCTCCTCCTGTTCTGGAAGCGGCAGCGCTCTTTGTCCGCGGCGGAGCTGGAGCGGCAGTCGGTCTCGGAGGGCGCGCTCCTCGAACTGCTGGACGGACTTCAGACGATCAAGGCCTGCGGTCTGGAGGACACCGCGCACGACCGTTGGAGCCAGAGCCTCATCGACGAGATCAACCAGCGGGGCGTGAGCCGGAGGAACCAGGTCATCGGCTCGGCGATGAGCGCGACCATCCAGTTCCTCGCCCCGCTGGTGGTGCTCGACCTGGGGTACTTCAAGATGTCGAGCGGTGCGGCGTCACTGAGCTCGGTGGTGGGGTTCACCTCGCTGGCCGCCGGGATGTTCGTGCCGTTGGCGAGCCTCGTCCAGAGCGCCCTGCAGGTCGGCGGCCTCGGCGCGACACTCGCCCGGCTGACGGACATCCTGGGCGCCGAGCCGGAGGAACGTCCCACGGACAGCGTGCAACCGGACGACGTGAGCGGCCCCGTCGAGGTCCGGAACGTGTCGTTCGCGTATGCGGGAGACTCCGGCCCGGCCCTGAGTCAGATCGATGTCCGTTTCGAAGGCGGAACCCTCACGGCCGTCCTGGGAAGGTCGGGTTCCGGCAAGTCGACGCTGGCGTCCGTCATCGCCGGGCTCCAGACCCCCAACAGCGGGTCGGTCCTCATCGGCGGCATCCCCATGGCCCAGCTCGACCGAGTGCTGCTGAGGCGCTCGATCTCGTACGTCGCACAGGATTCCCGGCTCTTCGCCGGCACCGTCCGGGAGAACATCACCTACGCCCAGCCGGGGACGTCGCTGGAAGAGGTCCAGCAGGCGGCGAGGCTCGCGTGCGTCCATGACGACATCATGGCGCTCCCCATGCGTTACGAGACGCTGCTCGGTCCCGGAGGACTGGGCCTGTCCGGTGGCCAGCGGCAGCGGATCGCCCTCGCCCGCGGCTTGGTCCGCAAACCGCGCTTGCTGATCCTCGACGAGGCGACGAGCGCATTGGACAGTGCCACCGAGCAGGCGATCTTCAGAGGGCTGTCCGCCTCCGACCGGACGCTGATCGTCGTCGCCCACCGGTTGTCGGTGCTCGAGACCGCAGACCAGGTGATCGTCGTCGAGGCCGGCAAGGTGCTCGCCCACGGCCGGTACGAAGACCTGCTGTCCGGTTCCCCGTATCTGCGCACGCTCATGACCGGCCACGGTGAGCCGCGCGGCTGAGGCCACGAAGAGGACGGTTGCTCCACGCGGTGTGCCATGACCTGAAAGGACGTGTCGAAGTGCTCTCCGAAGCAAAGAACCACGCACTGACCCGGGTGGGCCCCGGGACTCCGATGGGTGCGCTGCTGCGCCGGTACTGGCATCCGGTCGCCGCGGTCTCGGAGCTCGCCGAGAAGAACGTGAAGCCCGTCCGGCTGATGGGTGAGGACCTGGTCCTGTATCGCACCGATACGGACGGATACGGCCTGGTGCAACGCCGTTGTCCGCACCGGGGCGCAGATCTGGGGCAGGGCTGGACGGAGGGGCAGAGCCTGCGCTGCTCCTACCACGGCTGGATGTTCGACAGGTCCGGAAGCTGTGTCGAACAGCCTTATGAGGACATGGTCGGTTCATCGGCGCCGTTTCGGGACAAGGTCAAGATCGACGCCTATCAGGCAGTGGCCTTCGCCGGCATGATCTGGGCCTATCTCGGCCCGGCTCCGGCCCCGCTCGTCCCCATGTTCGAGCCGTTCACCTGGCGCCGCGGGTTCGTGCAGGTCATCCTGTCCGAGCTTCCGTGCAACTGGCTGCAATGCCACGAGAACTCCGTGGACCCGGTTCACTTCGAATGGAGGCACACCAACTACATCGTGCGGGAGAGCGAGCCCGGGAGCCCGGATCGCGGCCCCCGGCACTCGGGCCTCGAATTCCAGGAATTCGAGTTCGGCATCGTCGTGGCCCGCAGTGCCGAACTGACCACGGCGTTGGCCGCCCCGGTCGCGCCGACCAGCCGACCGGAGACCAGCGGGATCGCGTGCCTGTGGCCCAACGTCCTCTACACCGGAAGCAACCTTGAGTGGCGCGTCCCGATCGACGACACCACCACGCTCAATATCGTCTGGCACTACTCGCCGATCCCGACGGACATGCCCGCGACCGAGCAGGAATCGATTCCCTACTGGTACGGCCCGGTGGTCGATGACGACGGCGAATTGCTGACCAGCCACATCCTGAACCAGGATTTCGCGGCCTGGGTCGGACAAGGGGCGACAGCGGACCGCACCGGCGAGCGTCTGGGACGGAGCGACGCGGGGATCGTCATGCTCCGCAAGCGGCTCTTCGCGGACCTGGAACGCGTCGGCCGCGGTGAGGATCCGCAGGGCGTCATCCGCGATCCCGCATCGAACCGATGCATTCTGCTTCCCTTGGACAAACGCCAGATGTACCGCGACGGCGTCGACCGCACCTTCTTCGAGGAACGCCTCAGGAGGGTGTTCGACTGGCGGCTGAACTCCGACCCCTCATATGCCGTTCAATTCGGACAGCCGGCGCCCGTGCGGCATGCGTTCGAGAAGGCCATGGGCATTGATCCTGATTTCCTCGATCTCCGGGGAAAGGTCCGTCGTTCCGTCAATGGAGAGTGTGATGTCTGAATATTTCCCGGCCGGACGCACGGTGGACCTCGCACCCCGCGTGAATTCCACGTCGTACCGCCTGGGCGACATGGAACTGATCGTCTCGGAAATCCTGCCCGGCGCCGCGATCCCCCCGCACTCGCATCCCGAGTCGCAGGCCGGGATGTGCCTGCGCGGCTCGTTCACGTTCGGCATCGAGGGACAGGGCGAGCACCTCCTGACGGAGCTCCGGACCGGCTATGGAGTGACATCGGGGGTCGGGCACTGGGCCCGCAACGAAGGGACCGAGGTGGCGATCGGCCTCGACCTGAAGCGCGCCGGGGACGGTCGCGGCCCGACGGGGTCGGGCTTCCTGGACCTCGTACCGGGCCGTCCGGGCAAGCAGGGGCTGACGGTCTCCTTCATCGTCGGCGACTGGTTCGAATTCATGGTCGCGGACCTGTCGGCCGACGGTTCGATGGTCAGGCACAAACACCGGCACGAGCAGTTCGGGGTGTCGGTCTCAGGGAAGTACTCCATGCAGATCGGTGCGGAAGAGTCCCTGTTCGCCGACGGCGACGTCTATTACGTGCCGCCCGCGATCGAGCACAGCGCCCACAACGGCGGGCCGGAGAGCGGGCTGGCGGTGGTCGGCTTCGTGCCCCCTCGCTACCATCGCCCGGCGGTACCGGGCAGCCGGCCCGCGGAACGGGAGGGGAGCTGAATGTCACTCCGTGATCACGACCCCATGGACTCTGCCCGGCGGTTCCTGACCGATCTCTCGACCAGCGAGATCTACCGCGAGATATTTCCGGGGTCGGCGGTGGTCCTGGCCGGATCCCACTCTGCCGGGCGGGCGGACACGTACTCGGATGTCGACCTCTTCCTCTTCGTCGACGACGAGCGTTTCCCAAAAGCCCGGCAGGAGGCGGTCGCCCGGGGACTGACCCGCACCGGGGGAGACTGGTCGGCCCGCCGGGTGACCTCCTGCGATGTCTTCGTGAAAGTAAGATCCTTCGCAGAACTCCGTGAGGAACTCGACGGCGATCTCGCCGTGGCCTACAGAATATATTCCCGCGCCCAGATCTGGGCCGATCCGTCGGGAAAATTCTCGGCAGCCATGGCGGAGTACGCGAAGCGATTCGCTTCCGAAGTCCCCGCATTGATCAGACAGAAGAGCCTGGCACTGCGTCGCTGTATCAAGTTTGCCCGCGACTCCCACCTCCGGGGCAATCTCGTCGCCTTCGACATCCTGCGGTACGACTACCTGACCGCCTTGCTGCAGATGTTCTTCCTCCTCGAGGGAGAGCCGTTCCCGTACAGCAAATGGCTGCATCCGGCAGCCATGGAAGAAACCGAAGCGGGGAAGGCGATCACCGATCTGGTGGAATCCGTCTCCGGTGCCGGACATCGCGCCGCGCATCTGAAGGCCATGCGCGCGGCGTACCTGTACATCAGGTCCGACGCGATCAGGAGGAACCTCGACGACCCGGGTCTGATCAGCCCTGAGGTCGATGGCACCACGCGGTTTTTCGAAGAGGAGATACTCCACGAGATCGCGAAGCTGTAGCGGCGGACCGGCCGGGCCGGCTGGCTGGCTGGCTGGCTGGCTGGCTGAGGCCGCGTACCGAGTCGGAACCGTCCGGTCTCCTGCCGGAGGATGCGGCGGGCGCGGAGGCCGGAGGCGGTGCCGCCGGTACCGGTGTGGTCGTGTCACGCCGGGTGGGCGCCGATCGCGTTGTCCGGGACATCACCGCCGAGGACGGCCAGGAGCCGGGTGAGGCGGGCATGGGACGGGGCGCGTCGGCGTCCTCCGGGCGCCGGTTCCGGGCGGCAGCCTCAGGCGGCGGTGTGGGCGCGGTCGTCAGCCGGCGGGTTCTTCGCACTCTGCCAGGAATTCTTCGGCGCGCCGGGCGAACAGATGAGCCTCGCGCTCGGTGGACAGTGCCCGGGCCTTCTCGGCGGCGGCCCGGACAACGGCGGCCGGTTCCCCGCGGGCCTGCAGCAGCCGCGCCCGCAGCAGGAGGAGCAGTCCCTCCGGGTAGCGCTGGCCACAGCTGTCGAGGAACAGATCGGCCCGGTCGAGAGCGGCTGCGGCCTCGTTCGGTGCCCCGCCCGCCAGCCACATCTCACCGAGCAGCCCGTACCAGGTGGCGACACAGGAACGCGGCGGGTCGGCGAGGTTCGCTGTGATGATCCGCTCGGCCTCCGCCGCGGCACCGGCCGGATCGTTGCCCGTCATGGCCGACGCCCAGCACCGGGCGAGCCGTTGGTACGTGCCGAGGAAGACGAAGGAGAAGTCGGGGTCCACGGCGATCCCCCGCTCCGCCCCGCGCAGCGCCTGGACCGGGTCACCGACCACGGACGCGATCCTCGCCGCCATGGTGGCCCAGACAGTGACCATGTACGGGTCTTCGCCGGCCAGGTCCTCCAGCGCATCGAGCAGAGCCCGCGCCGCCTCGACGTCACCGTGCTGCGCGGTCACCTCCGCGAGCAGCCCGGTCATGAGCAACTGCAGGTCGTGCCGGACGGGGTCGTCCGCACGCCGGGGGAGGGCGAGGACCATGGCCCTGGACCGGTCGAGGCTGCGGAACGCCTCACCGACGTTGCCGACGTCCCACTGGTGAAGGCCCCAGGCCTGCAGGCCACAAGCACGTACGAACGGGTCGGAGGACGCCTCGCTCTGCTCCAGCAACCGGCGCGCGAGCGGACCGCTGCGGTCGAGCTCGATGGCCTGGGCGTGGGCGGCCCAGCGGGAGAAGAGGAAGCCGACGGCCTCTGTCTCCCGGCCGAGGCAGCGGGCCAGGTCCTCGGCGCGTTCCAGCAGATCGAGCGACGAGAAGCCGTACATCGATCGCATCCCGACGACCACGGTGAGCTGCGACAGGGCCGTCAGCTCCAGTTCCGCGAGGCCTGCCGTCCGCGCTGTGTGTGCGGACGACCGCAACTGGCGCTCGGCGACCTCGTACGCGGATCTGCCGGCCGAGAGTCGGCCCGCGCGTACCAGCGTGGCCGCGGTGCGGGCCGGGTCGGCGAGCGGGCCGGCCGCCCACAGGTGGTGGGCCAGGCGCTCGGTGACGGACTCACCGTCGGGGTCGGTGTCGTCCAGGGCGTCCGAGATGCGCAGGTGCAGGCGGCTTGCCCGCGACGGCGGTGTCGTCTCGGAGACCGCCTCACGGACCAGGTCGTGCACGAAACGGAACGAGAACGGATTGTCCGTGCCGGACTCGAGCATGCCGAGGGCTGCCACGGGCTCCAGACGTTCGAGGCAGCTTTCCACGTCGAGGCCGGCGACGCGGACGAGCAGGTCGAGCTCGACGTCGCGGCCGATGAGCGCGGCGATCTGCAACAGCTCCCTGGCGCCGTCGTCGAGGCATGCCATCCGGTCCAGGACGACGTCTCGTACCGTACCCGGTACTCCGGCCCGGGCGGCGGCGTCGGTGAGCGCGCCGCCGTCCGCGAGCAGCCGGGAGAGTTCCCGCACGAAGAAGGGGTTGCCGCCGGTGCGCGTGCAGATGCTCCGGACGGCGTCGGGGCCGATCTTCTGGCCGGTTTCGCGGCGGACCAGTTCGGCCACGTCGTCCCGGTCGAGCGGGCCGAGCCGGAACCGGCGATGGCCGGGCACCCGGCTGACCGCGGCAAGCATCCGGGACAGCTCGGAGCCGGGTACCGGTGCGCGGTCGCGCAGCGCGCCGAGGATCACGGTACCGGTCGGCAGCCGGGCAGCCACGTGCCCGAACAACTGCAGCGAGGTACTGTCCGCCCACTGGAGGTCGTCGATCACGAGCACCACCGGTCGCTGGGCCGAGACCTGGCCGATGACCGCGACGACCCGCTCGAACAGCCGGAACCGGAAGCCGCTGTCCGGCAGCACCGATGCGGCGAGGACGTCACCACGTGGCTCGACGAGGCGGCCCAGTTCGTCGGCCAGCCACTTCTCCCGGACAGGGGAAGGAAAAGCGTCGAGAACGGTCCCGATCGCCTGCGCCCACGGCCACATCGCGGGCGTCCCGGCGCCGTCCAGGCAGCGGCCCCAGACGACGAGCGCCCCGCGGCGGTCCGCCTCCCGGGTGATCTCCTCCAGCAGACGGGTCTTGCCCGCCCCCGGCTCGCCCTCCACGACGCCGATCGCCCTGCCATCGGTGAGCGCCGCTTCCACGGTCTGCCGCAGCACCGCGAGTTCCTCGGCCCGACCGACCAGGCCGCCGACCGGACTCGTCCGCGCGGGCCCCCTGTCGCCGTCCTCGCCCGCCGCGGTCGTCGGCGGCGGGGTCTGCGCCAGCACCTGCTGGTGTGCGGCCTGCAGCGCCACGCCGGGATCGATACCGAGGTCCTCGGCGAGACGGGTACGGACGGCGCCGAACACCGTGAGGGCCTCCGCCTGTCGCCCTGCGGCGGCAAGGACGGAGATGAGACCTGCCTGAACGGGTTCGTGCAGGGGGGCCGCCGACGCGGCCAGGTGTAACGCGGGGAGCACCCGTTCCGGCCGGGCCAGCGACACCGCGAGTCCGGCCGCTGCCACGCACGCGTCGTACAGCTCGGTGTCGAGAGCGGCGAAGACCGTTGTCGCGGCGGGTCCGTGCGCCAGTCCGTCACCTGCCGGTCCTTGCCAGAGGCCCAGTGCTTCCGCGTAGCTGTCGAGCGCCGCTTCGTGCTGCTGCTGCGCGAGGGCGGTTCTCGCCGTCGCCACGCACGCACGGAACGCCACCAGGTCGAGCATCTCCACGCCGGCGGCGAAAAGGTAGCCGGTACCGCGGCGCTGGAGGTACGAACCGGTGCCGCGGGCCGGGAGTCCGGGTTCGAGCAGCCGTCGCAGGGCGCCGACGTATTTGTGGATGACGTTCAGAGCGCTGGCCGGAACGTCGTCGTCCCACATCAGGTCGATCAGCTCGGTGGTGCTGATCGGCCGGCCCTCACGCGCGAGGAGCAGGGCGAGCAGGTATGCCTGCTGTCGCGGGCCGGCGTCGAGTTCGACACCGTCGCGCCAGAGCCGTAACGGTCCGAGTATCTGCAGACGCAGGGAAACACCGCCGGCGGGACGGACATCCCCGGCGGACAGGACGGAATGAACTGACACGGTCACAGCGACGGTCCCCCCGGATACACCGATACAGAAATGTTCACTGGTCGGCGGCCCGCTGGACGGGGGCGGGGGTGTGCCGCCCCCGTCCGAGACGGCGCGGGCCGCTGTCTGATCCAGGAAACCGGCGGGGTGTCTACAACGCGTTGACGACCGCTCCACGACTCGTTCCCGCCCGTCCGGCGTGTCTCCGGTGACCGATCGGACCTCGGCGCGAAGCCCGGCTACGAGTCGGCGAGCACCGTGTCCGGTTCGTCGAGCCGACGCAGTCTGGAGCGGAGGGACTCGACATCGGCATGGCCCATCCGCTCCATGATGTCCAGCCCCTCGGTCCACGCGGCGCGGGCCTCATCCGGGTCGGCGGCGCTCAGATACGTGTCCCCGAGGCGCGTGAGGGTGCCTGCCGTCAGCATGGGGGAGACCTCCCGCCGGGCGAGACCGAGGGTGTTCCGGTAGGCGGTGACGGCCTGCTCGTACTGGCCGAGGTGATGGTGGGCGAAGCCGATGCTGTCCCAGGTGGCCGCCGCCCCGTGGTCGTCTCCGAGTTCCTGGAACAGGGCCACCGCCCGCCGGCAGTGGTCGAGGGCCTGCTGGTGCTGCCCGAGCCGGATGTGGCTCCAGCCGACCGTGTTGAGCGCGCATGCCGTCGCCAGCCGGTCGCGGCCCGCGTCGGCACCGTGGCCGTCGTCGGCCGAGCTGAGCGCGAGATACCGCAGCGCCGCGGCGAGCGCGGCGTCCAGGTCGCCCTGCCGCTCCTCCACCCAGGTCAGGGTGAAATAGCCCTCGGCGCAGGCTCTCCTGTCACCCGACTCGATGAACAGTTCGATGGCTCGCTCGGCATGGACACGTGCCTCGTCCACCCGGCCCAGGTCCGCCGTGGAGAAGGCGAGAAGGCGGTGGACGTGGGCCTCGGCGGCCCGGTCACCCAGCCTGCGCGCCGCGTCCAGGGCGGTACGGTGCACGGCCTCGTGCTCCCGCAACAGGCCGCACCGGTGCAGATGGCTGGCCACGGCCCAGGCGAGCTGCCAGGTGTGGACGTCGTAGCGGTGGGTGGCGGCCATCTCGACGGCCGCGAGCAGTACCGCCTGTTCGGTGGCGAACCAGGCTGTCGCCCTGGCGGTGTCCCCGCCGAATTTCTCCACCTGCACTCCCTCGGCCGCGGGAGCCGGGGAGATCAGGACCCGTGCACGGGCGTTCACAGCGAGCGCCTCCCGGGCCGTGTGCAGATAGTGGTCGAACATCCGGTGCCGGACCGCTCCCACGTCCGGTGGCGGGTCGACGGCTTCGGCCAGCTCGGTGGCATACGCGCTGAGCAGGTCGTGGGAGGCGTAGCGGCCGGGGACGGATTCGTCCACGAGGTGGGCCTGGATGAGTTCGGCCAGCAGCTGGCGGGTGTGCGGGAGGGTGAGCCCGGCCAGGCTGGCCGCCGCGGGCAGGGCGATGTCGGGGCCGGGATGCAGGCCGAGCAGCCGGAACAGACGGGCGGCATCGGGGGTGAGCGAGTGGTAGGACCAGGAGAAGACGGCGCGCACGTCGGCCGCGGGATCACCGTCGCGGAACGCGTCGAGGCCGTCGGCGCTGTCCCGCAGTTCGGCTGCGATCGCCGCCAGGGAGATGGCCGACCGGGTCGCCGCGCGGGCGGCGGTGACCGCCAGGGCCAGCGGCAGCCTGGCGCAGCGGGCGATGATCTCCTCGACCGCGTCCGGTTCGGCCGCGATACGGTCGGCCCCCAGGCGCCGGGCGAGCAGCGCGCGGGCTTCCGGCTCGGAGAGCACGTCGAGGTGGAGAGGGTGGGCGCCGTCCACGGCCACCAGCCCGGACAGCTGGTTGCGGCTGGTGACGATGACGAGGCAGCCGGGAGCCCCGGGCAGCAGTGGCCTCACCTGCGCGGCGTCACCGGCGTTGTCGAGCAGCACGAGCACGCGCCGACCGGTGAGCAGGGTGCGGTACAGGGCCGCGAGCGCGTCGACGCCCTGCGGCAGCCCGCGTGCGTCGGCGCCCAGCGACTCCAGCAGCGTACGCAGGGCGTGCTCCGGCGGGACCGGCAGGCCGACCGGGTCGAAACCCCGCAGGTTGAGGTACAGCTGACCGTCCGGGAAACGCTCGGCGACCTGTCGCGCCCAGTGCACCGCGAAAGCGGTCTTGCCGACGCCCGCGGTCCCCGCGATGGCGCTGATCACCACCGTACGGCCCGACGGCAGCCCGGCCACCTCGGCCAGTTCGGCCTCCCGGCCGACGAAGACCGCCAACGCGGCGGGCAGCTGGGCGGGCACGACGGGGGCGGGGGCGACGGCCCGGACAGGTGCGTGTGCGGCCGGGGCCGGGGCCGGGGCCGGCGGAGTGAGGAGGCCCGGGTCACGCCGCAGAACGCGCTGGTACATCGCCTGCAGTGCCGGGCCGGGATCGACCCCCAGTTCGCCCGCCAGCAGTGTCTGCGCCTCGCGGTACGTGGCGAGGGCCGCCGCCTGCCGTCCCGACCGGTAGAGGGCGAGCATGAGCAGTTCCCGGAACCGCTCGTCCAACGGGTGCTCGGCCACCAGCCCGGTCAGCTCAGCGGTCACCTTCGCATGAGCGCCGAGTTCGAGGTCGGCCGTGATGCGGGCCGCCTCCGCAGACAGACGCAACTCGTCGAGCCGCTGTCGCTGGGTCTGCGCGTACTCGCCCCGGACACCGGCCAGCGCCGTCCCCCGCCACAGACCGAGCGCGTCCCGCAGGCACGTCACCGCGCCGTTGTCGTCGCCCGCACGCCGTGCCTGCTCGGCCTGGGCGAGCAGTCCCCGGAAGACATGGAGGTCCAGCGCCTTCGGCGGGGTACGGAGCTGGTAGCCGTCCCCCGTGGAGCGGATCACGGACGACGCGGTGTCCGCGGCCGGTTCCAGCCCCTTCCGCAGCCGGTGGACGTACGTCCGCAGGATGCCCCGGGCGGAGGCCGGTGCCCTGGTCCCCCACACCGCGTCCACCAGCGCGCTCGCCAGCACCTGAGAACCCTCCGCCAGCAGAAGCGCGGCCAGCACCGCCCGTTGCTGGGGCGGGCCGAGTTCGATCTCGTCCTCACCCCGCCACGCCCTGACAGGTCCCAGGACCGAGAACCGTAAGCGCTCTTCCAACCGACTTCCTCCTCGGGCATCCGCATCCGAAGCGGGCAGACGAGGCCAGCCATCGGACCAACCGTGTGAATCAGCCGGATTGTAACCTCGCTGTTTCGCTCGGGTACGGCGGCTGTCCCTCCGCTCGTGGCGTGCAAACCCGTTCTGCCGCGCCTGGAACGGCCGCAGCCACGAGCCCTGTTCCGCAGCTGCCCGCATCGTCGAGCCCGCCGGGGAGAAGGTGCGGCGCGACGGAGGCCGCGTTCGCCGCGTCCCTCCGCGCCGCCGTGCCCGAGGACGTGTTCCGCGTACTCCGCCGCACCTGCGCGAGCGTGCGGGTGGAGGCCGGCGACTCGCTCGTCGGCCTCTCGGAGCGGTCACCGAATAACAAGTTTTTTGTTAAATTGAGCCCATGGTTCTCCCCCCGAACCCCGGCGAAGGCCCCGTACGTCCGGTGTCGGTCTCTCTCCACGAGGGGACCATCGCGGCACTCAAGGCGCGCACCGGCAGGCGCGGCATGTCCGCCTACGTCGAAGCCCTCATCCAGCGGCAACTGGAGCGCGACCGACTGCGCGAGCTCATCGAGGACGCCGAGTCCGAACACGGCCCCGTCGATCAGGCCGCCGTCGAGGCCAGGCGCGCGCTTCTGCGCGGCGACGTGGGCGACCCGGCGGACGCCGCGTGAGCGGCACGCTCGTCCTCGGCCGCGAAGGTCTGTCCGGTCTCGTACGCCGTACGCCGGAACTCACCGAATGGCTGGCCGCGGCCGAGGCGGAAGACATCCGTGTCGTGGTCAGCTCGGTGACCCTCGTCGAAGCCCGCGACCCCAGGACGGACCAGGCCCGCTTCGACTACGCCGTCTCGCGCGTGAACGTCGTCCCGCCCACCGAATCCGTCGCACGCCATGCGAGCAAGCTGCTGGCCGCGGCCGGTCTGCACGGTCACAAGTACGCTCTGGACGCCATCGTGGCCGCCACCGCCCTCGTCTCCCCCGCTCCCGTGACCGTGCTGACCTCGGACCCGGAAGACCTGCTGATGCTGTGTGGCCGGGGTGTGCGCGTGGCCGAGGTCTGACGGGGAACCGCGGGGAGGGGCTGGTATGAGACATGGGGCCGGATGGCTGCGGGTGCCCGTCGGAGCCGATGCCGGGCGGTGGGTCACCCGGCGGGGGTTCCGGCGGGTGCTGTTCGTCGTGCACAACGTGACGTCCGCGACCCGGTTGCTGGATGTGCTGCCGCTGTTCCATGACGATCTGCGGGTGCAGATGTTCGCCGCCTGCACGGGGTCGTCGCCCTTCCAGGCGGGGGTGACCGAACTGCTGGAGGCGGCCGGACTGCCGGTGCTGCCCTGGGAGCAGGTCGAGCGGACCCGGTTCGATCTGGCCGTCTCCGCCAGCTATGGCGGTCGACTTCGGGCGATAGACGGCAAGTTGCTCGTTCTGTCGCACGGTGTCGGATACAATAAGAAATTGGCCACGCCGGACGCCGGACGCCGGACGCCGGACACCGGACACCAGGCGCCGGTCTTCGGGCTCTCGCCGGAGTGGCTGCTGGCGGACGGGCGGCCCCTCGCCGATGTCACCGTGCTGTCGCACCCGGAGCAGCTGGAGCGGCTGCGGGACTCCTGCCCCGAGGCCGCGCCCACCGCCGTACTCGCCGGTGACCCCTGCTACGACCGGATCCTCGCCGCCCTCCCCGAACGTGACCGCTTCCGCCGGGCGTTCGGTGTCGCCCCGGGTCAGCGGCTGGTCGTCGTCAGTTCCACCTGGGCACCGCGCTCCCTCTTCGGCGGCGGCCCCGACGACGCCGGTGATCTGCTGCCCTGGCTGCTGTCCCGGCTGGCCGCGGAGCTGCCCGCCGACGAGTACCGCACCGTCGCCGTCCTGCACCCCAACATCTGGTACGGCCACGGCCCCGGCCAGATAGGGGCCTGGCTGGACAACGCCCGCCGCGCCGGGCTCGACGCGGTGCCGCCGCTCGACGGCTGGCGGCAGGCCCTGATCGCCGCCGACTGCGTCCTCGGTGACCACTCCAGCGTCACCTACTACGCCGCGTCCATCGGCGTACCCGTCCTGCTCGGGGCGTTCCCGCAGCAGGATCTCGACCCGCACTCCCCCGTCGCCGCCCTGGGCCGCACCACACCTCACCTCAGCAGACGCCTCGGCCTGCGCGAGCAGATCGACTCCGCCGTCGAGACGCACGACCCCGGCCGGTACAAGGAGTTCGCCGAGCAGGTCAGTTCGGCGCCGGGCGGGTCCGCCGCGCTGCTGCGGTCCCTGTGCTACGGCCTCATCGGCATCGACGAGCCCGGCGATCACCCCGCCCTGCTCGAACCGCTGCCGTTGCCGCCCCATCGACCACCCCACCGCACGGTGCCGTTGCGGGTGTACAGCCGGGTGCGCGCCGGCGGACCACCGGAGGTCTCCGTCGCCCGGTACGCCGTCACCGGGCAGACGGCCGAGCCCGATCCCGGTGCCGGGTACGACGGCGCGCACACCGTCGTCGACGAGGAGACCCCGGAGGTGTCGCGGCTGCGGATCGCCGACGTCGTCGTACGGTACGCGGCGGCCGGTGATCCCCGGCTCGGGCCCCCGGCCGCCTGGGCCGCCGAGGCACTCGCGCGGTACCCGTACTGCGGTCTGGCGGCCTACGTCGACGGCCCGGACCGGTGTGTCGTGGGCCTCCGGGGCGGGGAGGTGCTGCGGCTGACCGCCGAGGCGGCAGAGGACGGGCGGGCCGATCCGTGTGATCCGGCCGCCTACGCCTCCGCGCTGTACGCCTGGCTCACCGGGGGCGGTCCCGTGGCCTCCGTCCCCGGCGCCGCGATCGTCGTGACGACCGGGGCCGCCGTGCACCGGGTGCGTGTGGAGCGGGTACCTGGGGGGCCGGTGCCTGCGGAGCGGTTCCGGTCCGGCTGAACCGGGTCGGTCACCGGGCCAGTTCGGCCAGCCGTGTCCGCACCCGATCCACCGCCGCGCCGTCGCCGCCCCGCTCGTAGCAGTCGGCGGCCGTACGGAGGTCCGCCGCCTCCTCGGCCGGACGGCCCGTCAACCGGTGGCAACGGGAGCGCAGTTCGGCGGCGTCGGCGAGCTGGAGGTCCGCTCCGGCCGCCGTCATGATGCCGACGGCGCCGTCCAGGCAGACCCGCGCCGCTTCCGCGTCACCCGCGTCCAGGTGCATCTCGCCCAGACTCATGTGGACACGACCCTCGTTGTACGGGTCTCCGCCGGCCGGCAGCCGGCGGAACAGGGCCAGCGCGGAGTGGAGACGGGCGGACGCGGCCTCGCGGAGGCCCTGGCGGGCCTCGGCCCTGCCGATGTGGTGCTCCAGCAGGGCGGTCGCGCGCGGCACGTCCGCCCGGCCCGGCTCACCGTCCCCGATGCGCGCCAGCACCTCCCGCGCCTCCTCGAAGCAGCGCTGCGCCTCCGCGTACCGCCACTGCTTGAGGCGCAGCAGGCCGAGCGCCTCCACCGCGCTCGCCTGCCCGCGGTGGTGGCCGCAGGCCTCGTCCGCGGCGGCGGCCTCCGTGAGCGCGGCCTCCGCCGCCTCGGCATCACCGACTCCCATGTGGGCGAAGGCCAGTTGGACCAGGATCCGGCCCACCGCGCGCCGGTCGCCGAACTCTGCGGCGGCGCGCCGGGCCGCTTCCGCGCCGAGCAGATGGGTGTCGATCCACTGGGCGTGGAAGCCGAGCAGCAGATGCAGGCCCCACATCGCCTCGCACAACTGCCACACCAGCTCGTCGAATCCGTGGTGGGCGGCGGCCCGGACGACGGCGGCCAGGTTCTCCCGCTCCTGGCGCAGTTCCTCCAACGCCTTCTTGGCGTCGCCCGGTTCCCGGTCCGGCGGGAGGACGAGACCGGTGTAGGCGGGGCCGAGGCGCCAGCGCTTCGGCATGACGCGGAAGTCCGCCCCGGCCACGAACCGCAGCTGTCCGACCGCGACCCGGCGCACCGCCGCGGCCGTGCGGGCGGGGCCGTCCTCGGCGAGGGCCAGGTCCCGGGCATGGGCGCGGGCGAGATCGTGGAAGCGGTAGCGTTCCTCACCGACCTCGGTCAGCAGATGCACCCGGGCGAGCTGCTCCAGCAGTTCCCGTGCCTCGGCCTCCGGCACCCCGGCGGCCTGCGCGGCGCACGGGACGGTGACCGTGGGCCACGCCCACACGGCGATCGCGCGGTAGAGCGCGGCACATGCGGGAGTCAGTTCGCCGTAGGAGACGTCGTACGCGCGGCGCACGGCGTCCGTGTCCACGCCGCCGTCGCCGGTGCCTGTACCCGTCACTGTGCCGCCCCTCCGGTCCTGGCCGTCGGTCAGGCCGGTCAGCTGCCGCGCCACGTGTTCCCACGCCAGGTGTTCGCGCACGGCGAGCCCGGCGCCGGTGGTGCACAGCGCGAGCGGCACGCCGCCGGTCGCCTCCGCCACCGCCCGCACGGCGGCGGCCACGTCCGCCCCGCCGCCGCTCGGTCCTCCGCCCTCCTCGCCGCCGTCCGCCGGTGCTCCGCGCCCCGCGATCCGCGTCAGCAGACGTACCGAGTCCGCGGCCGACAGCGGCCGGACGGCGAGCGGCCGTGCCCCGTGCCCGGCGATCAGCCTGCCCGGCCGGTGGCGGCTGGTCACCAGGACGAGGCAGCCCGGCGCGGCGGGGAGCAGCGGCAGGACCTGGGCGTCGTCGTGGGCGTTGTCCAGGACGACGATCAGCCGCCGGTCGGCCGTGCAGTCGAGGTACAGATCCCGCTGGCGTGCCTCGTCGCCCGGCAGCGCGCCGGGCGGCACGCCGAGCCGTTCCAGGAAGCGGGCGAGGGCGTCGGAGGGCGCGAGGGCGGTGGCGGCGGAGTCGCCCCGCAGGTCCACGTACAGGACGCCGTCGGGGAAGCGGTCGCGCAGGTCGTGGGCGCAGCGGACGGCGACGGCGGTCTTGCCGATACCGCCCGGCCCGGTGAGCACGGCGACGGCGGGGGCACCGGCGGGGCGGTCCGGGTCGTCGAGCAGGGCCCGGACCGCGGCGCGGAGGTCCTCGCGGTCGGTGAAGGCGGCGGTCGCCGGGGGCAGCATCCGCGGACGGGACGCGCCGTGCGCGACGGCGGGTACGGCGCGCGGCGCCAGCCATCCCGCCTCGCGCACCCATTCGGTGATCTCGCGAGCGAACTCCGGTGATCTGCGGGCCTGTTCGAGCAGGCGTAACGCGGCCGCCGTCTGCTCGGGCCCGGTGGTCGGGAGGGTGGGCGCGGGTGCGTCGCGGTGGTCTCCGGCCGCCGCGCGGTCCCCGGCGCGGGCCCGGGTCAGCAGGGTGTGCAGCCGCTCCGAGGCACGCCGACCCGTCTCACCGCCCGCGCCGGACAGCGCGGCCGAGGCGACCATGCCGACAGCCGAGACCACCATGCCCGTCAAGGGTTCCACCGCGGACTCCCCCACCTCGCCGTTGCGGGCATCGTAGCGGCAAGATCGGCGGTGCCGGGGGGAGAACGGGAGGTCCGGCCGGCGCCGCCGCCCGGACCTCGGTGAACGCCGAACTCCCTTGCGTCGCACAGCTGTACGCACGTGACCGAGGTTCCTGTCGCGGAACAGGGGGCACAAGTCCTGCATGCTCCACGGCATCGATGTAAGCGCGTATCAGTCGTCCGCCTTCGGTACGGACGGCCTCTCCTTCGCCTTCATCAAGGCGACGGAGGGCCGCTCGTACGTCAATTCGAAGCTGTCCGCCCAGACCAAGACGGCGAGAGACGCCGGTCTGGTCGTCGGCTTCTACCACTTCCTGTGGCCCGGTGATCTCACCGCCCAGGCCGAGTACTTCGTCTCCAAGGCCCCGGAGAAGGCCGGTGACGTCCTCGCCGTCGACTGGGAGACGACCGGTGACGGCACCCACGCGAGCAACGCGGAGAAGGACAGCTTCATCCGGAAGGTGAAGGCTCTCCGGCCGCACAACCGGGTGGTGCTCTACACGAACCGCAACTTCTGGCTGAACATCGACACCACGTCGTACGCCGGTGACGGTCTGTGGATCGCCGACTACGTCAGCGCGGGCCGGCCCCGCATCGAGGCGAAGTGGCGTTTCCACCAGTACACCGACGCACCGCTCGACAAGGACGTCGCCGACTTCGCCGACAAGGCGGCGCTGAGGGCCTGGGCCACGGTGAGCTGAGCCCGCCGCCCGTCCTCAGCGGGACCGGAAGTCCTGCGGGCGTTCGGGGGACGCCTCCGCCAGGGCCTTCCTGACGCCCTCGGCACCCTCCCGCAGGCCGTAGACGGGGGTGCCGGGCTGCTGGCGCCAGGAGTCGTCGATGCCGCCCGCGTCGACGGTGTCGAAGCCGAGTTCCCCGATCAGCTCCCGTACCTTCGCCTTCGCGGCGGCGTCGTCGCCCGCGACGGGCAGGGCCGTGCGGTCGGGGTCGCCGGCCGGGCGGGGGCGGTCCAGGATGTCCTGGGCGTAGGTGCCGTTGAACGCCTTGATCACCGGGTGGCCGAGGTGCCGCTCCGTCCAGCGGCTCTCCGTGAGGCCCTCGTCCTCGATCCCGGCGATACGGCCGTCGCGCTGCTGGGGGTAGTAGTTGCCGGTGTCGATCACGGCGACGTCCGGCGCGGCGCCGTCGAGGATGCCGGCGGGGAGGTCCGGGACGGCCTTCAGCGGGACCGTCACGACCACGATCTCGGCACCGCGCGCCGCCTCGGTGGCCGGGACGGGCGTCGCGCCGGTCTCCTCGGCCAGCTCGGTGAGTGTCTGCGGGCCGCGCGAGTTGGCCACGGAGACCTCATGGCCGAGGGCGGTGAGCCGCCGGGTGAGGTTGCCGCCGATGTTGCCCGCGCCGATGATGCCGATCTTCATGACTGGCCCTTCCGGGGGTGGACGCACGCTGTATGCACGTGCATGTTTCTCTTTGCCGCACGCGTCAACCCCGGCACTCCGGTCCCTATTCCGCTGCCGCGCGAACGGGTGAAGCGGAGAAGGGACGAGGAGGGACACCGAGGGTGACACAGGTGAGGGCCGGGGGCGTCCGTCCGACGGACGCCCCCGGCCCCCGACCCCCGGCCGTGCGCTACTTGTCCAGGTACGCCCAGAACTCCTCGAACGACAGCACCTTGTCGCCGTTGGTGTCACGGGTCCTGATGATCGCCTCCGCGACCGTCTCCGTGACGTTCCAGTCACCCCCCTGGGCGAGCGCGGTCCTCAGCTCGGCGGCGGTGATGAACCCGTCGCCGTTCGCGTCGATCCGCCGGAACTCCTTGCGCGCTGCCTCGATGTCCGCCACCGATCCGCCCCTTTTTGCGTAAGCCCGTTGCCGTATTGGCGCCCTGACGCCGGTCAGACTAACGGGCGACCGGAGCGGGCGGTGAGGCGACCACCCTCCCGGCCCGCGTGCGGAGCGGTACGACAACCGAGAGCTGTGACAGGGCTCAGCGGAAGATGCCCGTGTGGCCCAGGGAGTAGCGGCCGGGCTGGGGGTACACGGCCAGGCCGTGCGGCCCGCTGCCGACCTTGATGCGGGCCAGCTGTTCACCCGTGCTGGTGTCGATGGCGTACACCTCGGAGTTGTAGCGGCCGGACAGCCACAGCACCTTTCCGTCCGCGGAGACACCCCCCATGTCGGGGCTGCCGCCGTCCGGGAGATGCCACTTCTTGGTCAGCTCGCCACGGGGGAAGTCGAAGACGGAGACGGTGCCCTCGCCCCGGTTGCTGATGTACATCTCCCGGGAGTCCCGGCTGATGTAGAGGCCGTGGGCGCCCTTCCCGGTGGGCAGGAAGGTGGGGGTGGCGAAGGTGTCGCCGTTCAGGATCCACAGGCCGTCGGCCATCATGTCGGCGATGTAGAAGCGCTTGCCGTCGGGGGAGATCTTCACGTCCTGCGGCATCGCCCCGCGGAACGGCAGCTTCTGCCGGCCGATCACCTCCATCTTCGCCGTGTCGACCTTCAGCAGTTCCCCGCTGAACTCGCAGGAGACGATGAAGTACCGGCCGTCCGGGGAGAAGTCGGCGTGATTGACGCCGTAGCAGCTGACGGGGACCGTCTTCATGCGCTTCATGGTGTGCGCGTCGCGGAACACCAGCTCGCGGTCGAGGGAGGCCATCACCACGGCGTACTTGCCGTCGGGCGTGAAGTAGAGGTTGTACGGGTCGTGCACGTCGACCGGTCTGCCCGCCCTGCCGGTGCGCGGGTCGATGGGGGTGAGGGTGTTGCCGCGGTCGTTGTTGACCCACAGGGTCTTCAGGTCCCAGGAGGGCACCACGTGCTGGGGCTGCTCGCCGACCGGGATCGTCTCGATCACCTTGTACGTCTTCGGGTCGATGACGGTGACGGTGTCGGAGTTGGTGTTGGGCACGTAGACCCGGGAGGGGAAGTCCTTCACGACCGGTGAGAGCCGGCCGGGACGGTCGGCGGCGTAGAGGTCGTGCGGGTCGAGGACGGGCGGCATCCCGGGCAGGCCCGCCGGGACCTTCTCGCGCACCGGCGCCGGGGCGACGGGTTTGGTGGTGGCGGCGGTCGGCTTGCCGGACGAGCCGCAGGCCGCCAGCGCGACGAGGGCGGTCCCGGCCAGCAGGGCACGGGCCAGGTCACGGGTGCGCGGGCCGGTGCGGGTGCGGTGGTACGTGCGGGTGCGGGTCAGGGTACGGGTGCGGGTGCGGGTGCGGAAGGCGCGTCGCATGGGGTGCATCAGCTGAGCAGCTCCGTGGTGGTGACCGCGCGCAGTCCGCGGCGGTCGAGTTCGTCGAGGACGGCGGGGAGGGCGGCGACCGTGCCCGGGTAGCCGAAGTGCATGCTGACCACGGACCCGTTACGGATCGCGGAGAGCACGTTGCGGGTGACGGCGGCCGCGCCGGGCGAGGTGAAGTCGAGCGAGTCGACGTCGTACGACAACACGTGCGGATAGCCGGCCGCGCGGGCGAGCCGGGCCACGAGCGGGGAGGCGCGCGGGGCCCGGGAGGGGCGGAACCAGGTACCGATGGAGCCGGTCAGCCGGTGCAGGCGTGCCGCGCAGTCGGCGATCTCGGCGCGCGCCGCGGCCTCCGGCATGGCGTTGACGGCGAGGTGGCGCTGGGTGTGGTTGCCGAGGTCGTGGCCGCCGTCGAGGATGCGGCGGGCCATCTCCGGGTGCTGGTCCAGCCAGCCGCCGACGGCCAGCACGGTGAGGCGGGCGCCGCGTTTCTCGGCCTCGGTGAGCAGGGCGCGGGCGAGCGCGGGGTCGCCCTGGCCGTGGAAGGTGAGGGCGACCCGGGGGCGGTCGCGGGGGCCGTGGGTGAGCTGGGCGGGCCGGCCGGGATAGGCGCGGGGGGCGAGGGGCGCGGGGGTGTCCGCCGACGGCGCGGTGGAACCTGACGGGTCGCCGGGCTGCGGCGGGTCGGTGGATCCCGGCGTTCCGGGGGGTGCGGCGGGGGCCGCGGCCGGGCCGGGGGCGGAGCAGGCTGCGGCGAGGGCGCTTCCGGCTACCAGCCCGGCTCCGGTGCGTAGCGCTCCGCGGCGGTCGGTCGTGGTCACCCGCACCATTTAAGGGGCAGAGGGTAAGAAAACCGGCGATTCGGGTGGAGGCGTTCGGGGAGTCTTGCGGCGGGGATGTCCGGCGGGTTCTTCGCCCCGCCGCCCCTTTCCGTTCCCGCCCCCGCCGCCCCTTTCCGTTCCCGCCCCCGCCGCCCCCTCCTGCTCACGCCCCCGCCGGCCCTTCCCGTTCCCGCCACCGGGCCGGGGTCAGATGTGGCGTTTCAGCGGTCTGTTGTACGCATTTCGAACCATGTCGTCTTGCCCCGCGGAAGGAGGTCCACGCCCCAGCGGTCGGCCAGCCTGTCCACCAGGAACAGGCCCCGGCCGCTGATGTCGGTCTCCTGGACCGGCATCAGGCAGGGCAGTCCGCGGGACGGGTCGCGGACCTCGACGCGGATCCAGCCGCGGCGGTGCCGCATCCGCAGACCGAAGACGCGGGCACCCGTGTGCCGTACGGCGTTGCCGACGAGTTCGGAGACCAGTAACACGGCGTCCTCCGCCGTCCTCGGGGTGAGGCCCCACTGACGGAGGATCACCACCTGGGCGAGCCGCCGGGCGGTGGCCGCGGACTCGGGGCGGGACGGGAGGCGGACTTCCGACTCGGTGGGGTTGCCGAACAACTCAAGCGCTTCGAGCGCCCGTTCATCCTCCACCGCCGGCGACCAACGCGCCGCGGTCGCACGGCTGTGTCCCCGTGGCTGTTCCATGCCCTCCAGCCCCGCCATGCCCCCATCATGGCCGCCACCCGCATCCGGCGGGGGCGTTCCCGGGGAATACACCCACCCGAGGGGCCCCTGCGACGAAAGCCCCCTGGCATATGCCAGAGGACTGGAGTGGGGCCGTACCGCACGTCTGAACTGCGAGGAAAGGGCGACGCCGGGCGTGGGGCGGGCCGCCTCGACGAGAGGGGCTTAAGGGTTTCTTAAGGTTCCCATAAACCACCCCGTCGAGGGACCCGGATGAGACGTCGCGTCAATTGCAAGGGGTTCCGCGGGATTCCCAGGTCTCGCCCATGAACTTCACAGGGCCTGGTCACCGGCCGGGACACCGGGCTCCGACAACCGCCGGTTTTCAGAGGAGACTCAGAGGAACTTCGCCTTGCCCGGGCCCTCCTCGACGAAGCTGCGCATCCCGCGCTCGCGGTCCTCGGTGGCGAACAGGCCCGCGAACCAGTTCCGTTCGATCGCCAGACCCGTCTCGATGTCCGTCTCCAGTCCCGCGTCGACGGCCTCCTTGGCGGCCCGCAGCGCGAGCGCCGGGCCCTGGGCGAGTCGCGCGGCCCAGGCGTGCGCCTCGGTGTACACGTCGGCGGCGGGGACGACGCGGTCGACCAGGCCCAGCCGCAGCGCCTCGTCGGCCTTGACCATCCGGCCGGTGAAGATGAGGTCCTTGGCGCGGGAGGGGCCGATCAGCCGGGCCAGCCGCTGGGTGCCGCCCGCGCCGGGGATCAGCCCGAGCAGGATCTCCGGCTGGCCGAGCCGGGCGTCGTCCGCGGCGATGCGGTGATCGGCGCACAGGGCGAGTTCGCAGCCGCCGCCGAGCGCGTAGCCCGTGACGGCGGCGACGACCGGCTTGGGGATGCGGGCGACGGCGGTGAAGGAGTCCTGGAGGGCGCGGGCGCGCAGGACCATCGCGGTGTGGTCCATGGCCTGCATCTCCTTGATGTCCGCGCCCGCCGCGAACACCTTCTCGCCTCCGTAGATCACCACGGCGCGCACGTCCGCGCGGCGGGTGGCCTCCTCGGCGAGTTCCCTGAGCCGGTCCTGGGTGGCCACGTCGAGCGCGTTCATGGGCGGGCGGTCGAGACGCAGCGTGCCGACGCCCTCGGCGACTTCGAGATTCACGGTCATGCAGGCAGGTTAACGGCGGCTAACGGGGTGGGGCCGGTGCGGTGGGTCACACGCGGGGCGGGGGCGCGGGCGCGGGCGTCGCGGGCGCCAGGGACAGGGCGCGGGGCGGCGGGGGTTGAATCGCGCGGGCGCCGGGGGCGTGGGGTCAGTGAGCCGGGCGCCGGGGTCCGGGTTCCGTACGCCGGGCGGGCCCGGCACCGAGATGGTCTCGGTGCCGGGCCCGCCCGGTCTGCCGTCATCCGCGTGCTAGGCGGTCCACTTCGCCCAGGACATGTTCCAGCCGTTGTAGCCGTTGGCCGGGTCGACCGTGCGGTCGTTCGAGTTCTTGACGACCACCACGTCGCCGACCATGGAGTGGTCGAAGAACCAGCCCGCCGGCAGCGAGCGGTCGCCGCCGCCGCGGATGTCGCGGAGGCCGACGCAGCCGTGGCTGGCGTTGTAGTTGCCGAACGCGCCGCCGCCCCAGTAGTTGCCGTGGATGAAGGTGCCGGAGTCGGTCAGGCGCATGGCGTCGGGCACGTCCTTGATGTCGTACTCGCCGCCGTAGCCGACCGTTTCGCCGTTCATACGGGTCACCCGGAGCTTCTCGCTGATGACCATCTGGCCGTTCCAGGTGTCGTAACCGGGCTTGCCGGTGGTGACGGCCAGCTTCTTGACGACCTTTCCGTCGTGCATGACCTTCATGGTGAGCTTCTTGGCGTCGACCACGGAGACCTGGTTGCGTCCGATGGTGAAGGAGACCGTCTTGGTCTGCTTGCCGTAGACGCCGGGGCGGCCCTCGACGCCGTCGAGGTTGAGCTTGACGGTGACCTTGGTGCCGGACTTCCAGTACTGCTCGGGACGGAAGTCGAGACGGTCGTTGCCGAACCAGTGGCCCCGGACGTCGACGGCGGGCTCGGTCTTGATGCTGATGGCCTTCTCGACGTCCGCCGGGTGCGTGATGCCCCGGGTGAAGCGGACGGAGAACGGCATCCCGACGCCGACGGTGGAGCCGTCCTCGGGGGTGAAGTAGCCGACGAACGTGTTCTGCGGCGTGAGGGTGGTGAAGCTGCTGTCCTCGGCGGACTCACGGCCCGCGGAGTCCTTGGCGGTCGCGTGGACCGTGTACTTGGTGGACGCGGCCAGATGGGTGGCCGGCGTCCAGGTGGTGCCGCCGCCGGTTATCTTCCCGTCGACCGCCTTGCCCTTGGCGTCCTTGACCTGGACGTCCGTCAGCCTGCCCTTGGCCGCGCTGACCTTGAGGGCGCCGCTGGTGTCGACCGACTTGGCGCCGTCCTTGGGCGCGACGGTGACGACGGCCTCGGACTGCTTGCTCTGCTGCGTGTCCGCGTTCTTGCCCTGGGCGTCACCCGCGCCGGCGGACCCGGTGCCGGACCCTCCGCCGCCGCACGCGGTGACGGCCAGCAGGAGGGCGCCGGTCATCAGCGCCAGGTGCCCCCTCTTCGTGCCCCGCCGCCGGCCGCGGCGCGCGTCAACCGACGCCCCCGATATCGGTCGCACGTTCAACTCTGCTCCCCTCCACGGGGCCGGTCCGGCCCCACCCCTGCGCGCTCCCACGCACGCCATGGCGGCATATTAACTGCCTGGTTTTGGGTGGAGGGCTGGCCGAATGTCACCGTTCAGCAGCAACTTCCGGCCCTTTACGGCGCCGCCCGGCCCGGACCCGGCACACAGCCGGACCGCGGCCGGGCGCACCGCCGGTCCGTGACCGGGCCGCCCGTACAGCTGTGTCATGCCCGTGTCATGCACGTCTCACGCCCGGTCGGCCGCCCCGCCCGCCTTCCACTCCGTCCATCCCATGTTCCACCCTCCGAGGCCGTTTCCGGGAGCGACCGTCCTGTCGTCGCTGTTGACCACTTCGATCACGTCACCGATCAGGCTGCGGTCGAAGAACCAGCCCGCCGGGGTGTCCGGTCCGCCGCCCTTCACATCCCGCAGTCCCACACAGCCGTGGCTGACGTTCTCGTGCCCGAAGGCCTCCGGCGCCCAGTAGTTGCCGTGCAGGAAGGTCCCGGAATCGGTCAGCCGCATGGCGTGCGGGACGTCCTTGATGTCGTAGGCGCGGCCGAATCCGACCGTGCGGCCGTCCATCCGGGTCACCCGCTCCTTCTCCATCACCACCATCTTCCCGTTGTAGGTGGCGGTCTTCGGCGCGCCCGCCGTGATGGGCAGGGTGTCCAGGAGCACGCCGTCACGCCGTACCTCCATGGTGTGGTCGGCCGCGTCGACCAGGGCGGTCTGGCTGCGGCCGACGGTGAAGGAGTACGTCCGTTCCTGCAGGCCGTAGACGCCCGGCGCGCCCTCGATCCCGTTGAACCGGAGCGCGACGGTGACACGGGTGCCGGGCCGCCAGTAGTGCCGGGGACGGAAGTCGAGGCGGTCGGTGCCGAACCAGTGGGGACGGATCTCGACGGCGGGCCGGGCGGTGACGCGTACGGCGCGCTCGACGACGGCACGCTCGCGGATCTCCCGGCTGAACGCCAGCGAGACGATCATGCCGGTGCCGACGGTCGTACGGTCGCCGGGCAGGACGTCGGCGACGAAGCGCCGGGCGGGGACGTAGGTCGTGAAGGCGGTGTGCCGGGCCCAGTGACGGCCCTGGGCGTCCAGGGCCGCCGCCTCGACGGTGTAGCGGGCCGCGAACGCGAGGCGGGGGTCGTCGGGCTCCCAGGTCAGCGCGTCGGCGGACAGGTGCCCGGGGACGGGGGTGCGCCGGCCGCCCTGGTCCCTGACCACCCGTACGGACTCGAGGCGGCCGTCCGCCACCCGCACCCGCAGCGCCGAGCCGGAGCGGACCGCGCGGCTGCCGTCCGCCGGGGCGACCCGGATGACGTCCGCCGCGGTGGGCGCCCGGCCGAACAGCCCGCCGAGCCCGGTCCCGACCGGGCCGGGGGCGGTACAGCCGGTGACCACGGCCAGCAGCACGGCCCAGGCCGGCAGCGCGACGCGGGTCAGCCGCACACCGCGGGCCGGCGGTACGGCCCGGGTAGGTCGCGCGACGCGGACCGGCGGGACGGCCGGTGCGGCGGCCGGCGGCGTGACCGGTGGGACGGCCGGTGGGGTGACCGGTGGGGTGGAGGGAGACCGGGGGGTCTCCGACAGTACGGTTGACGGTAGGGGCGACCATACGGTTGACGGCGCGGTCAGCGCGGCCCTCGCGCGCCGTGCGCGCCCTTGTGCATACCTCATGGCACCACAACGACCGGCCCCGCGCTGGGGAAACGTGAGTGCGGCGCAAGCTCTGGGCAGAACAGTGGGAGAACGACGCGGCAGGAGCCAGGGCAGGGACGCCGCATGCTGCTTTTTCCGACGCCGTTCCGTGAGCCGCAGGAGGCCAGGAAGTGACGAGCGCAGCTGACGCAGCCGAGACGTGGGCCGTGGTGCGGGGCCGCACCGCGGAGGAGGCGCGCCCGTCCGCCGCGGGACGCGGGGAGGTGCCCCGCCCCACGCCGCCCGGGGTACCGGTACGGCCGGGCACGCCGACCCCGCTGGGCGCCCGCTTCCGGGTCGGCCCGGACGGTGTCGCCGGCACCAACTTCGCGCTCTGGGCGGGCGGCGCGGAGGCCGTCCGGCTGTGCCTGTTCGACGAACGGGACCGGGAGACCCGGGTACCGCTGACCGAGCTGACCCATGAGATCTGGCACGGCTTCGTCCCCGGTGTGATGCCGGGCCAGCGCTACGGCTACCGGGTGGACGGCCGCTGGGACCCGTGGACCGGCGCCCGCTGGAATCCGGCGAAGCTGCTGCTGGACCCGTACGCCCGCGCGGTGGACGGCGAGTTCGCGCTGCCGCCGGAGGTGTACGGGCACGTCCGGGACTGGCCGGAGCAGCGGGTCGCGGACACCGTGCGCGACGACCGGGACTCGGCGCCGTACGTCCCCAAGGGCGTCGTCGTGGACGACGACGACGACTGGCAGGACGACCGCCGTCCCAAGACCCCCTGGGCCGACTCCGTCATCTACGAGCTGCACGTGCGCGGCTTCACCCGGCGCCACCCCGGCATCCCCGAGGAGCTGCGCGGCACCTACGCCGGACTCGCCCACCCCGCCGCGATCGAGCACCTGGTGAGGCTGGGCGTGACGGCCGTCGAGCTGCTGCCGGTGCACCAGTTCGCGCACGAGGACCATCTGCTGCGCCGCGGCCTGCAAAACCACTGGGGCTACAACTCCATCGGCTACTTCGCCCCGCACGCCGCCTACGCCGCCTCCGGTACGACGGGGCAGCAGGTCGGCGAGTTCAAGCGGATGGTGCGCGCACTGCACGCGGCCGGGATCGAGGTCATCCTCGACGTGGTCTACAACCACACCGCCGAGGCGGGCGAACTCGGTCCCACCCTGTCGATGAAGGGCATCGACAACCGCGGCTACTACCGTCTCCAGGACGACGCCCGCCGCTACGCCGACTACACCGGCTGCGGCAACACCCTGCACGTGGTCCAGCCGCAGGTGCTGCGGCTCATCACCGACTCGCTGCGCTACTGGGTCACCGAGATGGGCGTCGACGGCTTCCGCTTCGATCTCGCCGCCGCGCTCGCCCGCTCCATGCACGACGTGGACATGCTCTCCCCGTTCCTCGCGGTCATCGCCCAGGACCCGGTGCTGCGCCGGGTCAAGCTGATCGCGGAGCCGTGGGACGTGGGGTCGGGCGGGTACCAGGTGGGCGCGTTCCCGCCGCTGTGGACCGAGTGGAACGACCGTTACCGGGGTGCCGTACGGGACTTCTGGCGCGGCGCGCTGCCGGACGTCCGCGACCTCGGCTACCGCCTCTCCGGCTCCAGCGACCTGTACGCCTGGGGCGGGCGCCGGCCGTACGCCTCGGTCAACTTCGTCACCGCGCACGACGGCTTCACCCTGCGCGACCTGGTGACGTACGACCACAAGCACAACGAGGCCAACGGCGAGGGCAACCGCGACGGCTCCGACGACAACCGGTCCTGGAACTGCGGCGCGGAGGGCGAGACCGACGACGCCGGTGTCCGCGCCCTGCGCCGCCGCCAGCTGCGCAACCTGCTGACCACCCTGCTGCTGTCCACCGGCGTGCCGATGCTGGTCGCCGGCGACGAGATGGGCCGCACCCAGGGCGGCAACAACAACGCGTACTGCCAGGACAACGACGTCAGCTGGCTCGACTGGAGCCTGCGCGAGGACCCCGGCTGCGCGGCCCTGCTCGACCTCACCGCCCGGCTGATCGAGCTGCGTCACCGCCATCCGGTGCTGCGCCGCCGGGCGTTCTTCTCCGGGCGGGCGCACTCGGCGGACGGGCTGCGGGACCTGGCCTGGTTCACCGCCCGGGGTGCGGAGATGACGGAGGGCGACTGGTACGCGCCTGCGGCGACGCTCGGCATGTACCTCTCGGGACGGGACATCCCGGGGCGGGACGAGCGGGGCGACGAGATCCTCGACGACAGTTTCCTGGCGGTGCTGCATGCCGGGGCGGACGACACGGGGTTCACCCTTCCGGCCTCGCCGTGGGCGGAGCGGTACGAGGTGGTCGTGGACACCTCGCGGGAGGACCAGACGGAGTCTCCTCGGGTCGTCCATCCGGCGGGGACGACGATCACGGTGCCGGGGAGGTCCGTGCTCTTCCTCCGGGCGGTGTGAGGCCGGGCCACGGTTCCCGCCCCCGCCGCCCCTTCCCGTCCCGTCCCTGGGGGCTGCGCCCCCGGACCCCCCTTTCGGCCCTGGACGGGCCTCGTCCTCAAACGCCGGACGGGCTGAAAGTCAGCCCCTCCTGGGGGTACCCCCTCTGGGGGAGATTGAGGAGCGGGGGTACGGGGGCAGCGCCCCCGTGACGGGACGGGAAGGGGCGGCGGGGGCGGGAGGAGCAGGGCTGGTCACCGGGGTCGTAGGACCGGCGGCCGATCCGGGTCCGGCCAAAACTCGGTGGGCGGCACCGTCACCGATCCGTAGGCTCGCTGTGATGCCCACGACACCTGCCACCGCCGTAGAACCGCCCCCGCAACGATCAGCCGTCCGCACCCTGCTCCGCCTCTGGCCCTACGTGAGACCCGTCCGCGCCCGCGTGTTCACCGCCGCCGGCGTCGCGATCGTCGCCTCCTGCCTCGGCCTGGTCATCCCCCTGGTCCTCAAGTGGATGGTGGACGGCCCGGTGGCCCACCGCGACCCCGGCGGGGTGTGGCTCGGCGCGCTGTGTCTGCTCCTCCTCGGCATCGCGGAGGCGCTGCTGTTCGGGACGCGCCGCTGGCTCGTCGCGCGCCCGCTGTCGCACGTCGAGGCGGAGATGCGGGCGGCTCTCTACCGGCATCTGCAACGGCTCCCGGTGGCGTTCCACGACCGCTGGCCCTCGGGCCAGTTGCTGTCCCGGGCCACGACCGATCTGATGCTGCTGCGTATGTTCCTCGCCTTCCCGCTGACGTTCCTGCTGGTCAACGGCGTGACGATCCTGGTCGGCGTGGTGATCATGCTGATGCAGGACTGGGCACTCGGGCTGGTGATCCTCGGCCCCGGCGTGCCCGTCGTGGTGCTGTGCGTGCTCTTCGAGAAGCGGTACTCGGACATGGCGCGGCTGGCGCAGGACCAGGTGGGCGATCTGACAACGGTCGTCGAGGAGAGCGTGCTGGGCATCCGCGTCATCAAGGGTTTCGGACGGCACCGCAGCCAGGCGCACGCCTTCCGTGAGCTGTCGGGCACGCTGCGCGGCACGGAGCTGCGCAAGGCGCGGCTGCTGGCGGCGCTCTGGGCGGTGATCATGATCCTGCCCGAGGTGGCCATCGGGGCGGCGCTGGTCCTGGGGAGCGTACGGGTCGCCCACGGCGAGCTGTCCGCGGGCACGCTGGTCGCCTTCCTGTCGACGGCGCTGACGCTGCGCTGGCCGGTGGAGTCGATGGGCTTCCTGCTGGCACTCAGCCAGGAGGCCGCGACGGCCACGGAACGGTACTTCGAGGTGATGGACGCTGCACCGGAGGACGAGGAAGGCGAAGGCGAAGGGGAGAGCCGGCGGGCGGACGCGCGGCCCGCGGAGGTCTTCGGGACCGGTGGTCTGCGCTTCCACGGCGTGCGGTTCCGCTACCCCGACGCCCCGCCCGGCACCCCGCCCGTCCTGGACGGCGTCGAGCTGCACATCGCCCCCGGGGAGTCCATGGCGCTGGTGGGCGCGACCGGCAGCGGCAAGACGACGCTGACGGCGCTGATCCCCCGGCTGCACGAGGTGACGTCCGGCCGGATCACCCTGGACGGCGCCGACATCACCGGTATGACGAGAGCGGAGCTCCGCGCCCTGGTCTCCGTGGCCTTCGAGGAGCCCACCCTGTTCTCGGCGAGCGTCGGGGAGAACGTCCTGATGGGGGCGGGGGACGAGGCGGGCGACACCGAGCTGGCGCGGGCGCTGGACGTGGCGCAGGCCGGCTTCGCGCATACGCTGCCCGAGGGCACCGGGACCCAGGTCGGCGAGCAGGGCCTCAGCCTGTCGGGCGGTCAGCGGCAGCGTCTCGCGCTGGCGCGGGCGGTGGTCGGGCGGCCCCGGTTCCTGGTCCTGGACGACCCGCTGTCCGCCCTGGACGTGCACACGGAGGCGGCCGTGGAGGCCGCGCTGCGCCAGGTGCTCGCGGACACCACGGCCCTGATCGTGGCCCACCGCCCCTCCACGGTGCTGCTGGCCGACCGGGTCGCGCTGCTGTCGGGCGGGCGGATCACCGCCGTCGGCACCCATCACGAACTGCTGCGCACCCACCCGGAGTACGCCCACCTGATGTCCGGCGCGGACCACCGGGCCCCCACGGACGAGCCCGAGCCCGACCCCGAGACCGAGCCCGCCCCTGAGCCCGACCCCGAGCCCGAGCCCGCGGACATCACCGAGGACGACCCACAGGAGGTCCGCCGATGACGGCGCCCGCCACGTCCCTCTCTGGTCGTGACCCGGCCGACGGTCCGGAGGACCCGAGCGGGCCGGAACGCCCGGACGAGCCGGAGGGCACGCCCGGCCCGAGCCGGGCGGACCGAGCGGACCGGGCGGACCGGGCGGACCGGGCGGACCGGGCGGACCGGGCGGACCGGGCGGACCGGGCGGACCGGGCGGACGGGGCGGAGGATCCGTTCGACCAGGACGTCCTGCCCACCCCGCCCGGTGCCACCGGCACACTGCTGCGCTCCCTGCTGCGCCCGTGGCGGGCCCGGGTCGCGGTGTCCGTCGTCCTGCTGCTGCTCCAGCAGGCCGCCTCGCAGCTGGGCCCGCTGCTGGTGGCGTACGCCATCGACACCGCCGTACCGGCGCTGCGCGGACACGACGACCGGGGCCCGCTGATCGCGGTGGGCGCCGGGTATCTGCTGTGCGCGCTGGCCTCCGGGATGTTCCAGCACGCGTTCATCCGGACGTCGGCGCGGGTCAGCCAGGACGTGCTGCTGGATCTGCGCGGCCGGATCTTCCGGCACGCGCAGGCGCTCAGTGTCGACTTCCACGAGCGCTACACCTCGGGCCGGCTGATCTCCCGGTCGACCACGGACGTGGAGTCGCTGCGCGAGCTGCTCGGCGACGGGCTCCAGGAACTGGTCGTGGTGGCACTGTCCTTCGTCTCCATCTCGGCGCTGCTGCTGTGGCTCGACCCGGGGCTCGGCGCGGTCGCGGTGGCGTCGTTCGGGCCGCTGTATCTGCTGGTACGGCGCTACCGGCGGCGCGCGGGCGAGGTGTTCACCGCGCGGTCCACGGCGATCGCGCGGGTCATCGTGAAGTTCGTCGAGACGATGAACGGCATCCGCCCGGTGCGGGCCTTCCGCCGCGAGTCCGCCAACGACGCGGACTTCCGGGGGCTCAACCAGGTCCTCGAACGCACCAACGGCGACGCGCTGCTGGAGATGGCGCACTACGTGGTGGCGTCGCGGATCGTGGCCAACACGACGGTCGCGCTGGCCGTGCTGTGGGGCGCCTACCGGGTGGCGGACGGCTCGCTGGAGCTGGGGGTGCTGGCGGCGGCGGTGCTGTACCTGCGGCGGCTGTACGACCCCATCGACCGGATGGCGATGTTCCTCAACTCCTACCAGTCGGCGGCGGCCTCGCTGGAGAAGATCGCGGGGCTGCTGGCGCAGACCCCGTCCGTGCCGGAACCGGAGACGCCCCGGGCGCTCCCCGCGCCCGTCTCCGGACTGCCCGGCCGCGAGGTCGTGTTCGACGGGGTGCGGTTCGCCTACCGCACCGGCGGCGAGGTGCTGCCCCGCTTCGACCTGACGCTGCCCGCGGGGCAGACGGTCGCGGTGGTCGGCACGACCGGCGCGGGCAAGTCGACGCTGGTGAAGCTGCTGGCCCGCTTCTACGACCCCACCGAGGGCCGCGTGCTGCTCGACGGGGTGGACCTGCGCGACCTGCCGGGGCCCGAACTGCGGCGCGGGGTGGTGATGGTGACGCAGGAGGCCTTCCTGTTCTCCGGGACCGTCGCCGAGAACATCGCCATCGGCCGCCCGGACGCGAGCCGTTCGGAGATCGAGGCGGCGGCGAAGGCGATCGGCGCCCACGAGTTCATCGTCACGCTGCCCGACGGCTACGACACCGACGTCCGCAAGCGGGGCGGCCGCATCTCCGCCGGACAGCGCCAACTGGTCGCCTTCGCGAGGGCGTTGCTGGCCGACCCGGCGGTGCTGATCCTCGACGAGGCGACCAGTTCGCTGGACGTGCCCGGGGAGCGGGCCGTGCAGCACGCGATGGCGACGGTGCTGCGGGGCCGTACGGCGGTGGTGATCGCACACCGGCTGTCCACCGTGGAGATCGCCGACCGGGTGCTGGTGATGGAGCACGGCCGGATCGTGGAGGACGGCGAACCCGCCGGACTCATCGCCGGCACGGGCCGCTTCTCCGCCCTGCACCGGGCCTGGCGGGACAGCCTGGCCTGACCGCCCGCGGGCACGGTGAGCCCACCCGGGCACGGGCGCGGGCGCGGGCTCCCGCACGGGCCCGGCACGGCCCTGGCCACCTGGAGAGCATGTCCGTCCTGCACGACCATGGAAGAAGAGGGACGACGGGTTGATCGACGCGTACGAGGATCCCGGGACGCCCGAGCGGCGGGGCGGGTGGTGGTACCTGTGGTGGCTGGTGCGGTGCCAGCCGTGGCGGTCGGTGGCCGGGGCGGTGCTGTCCGCGGTGTGGATGGTGCTGATGGCCGCGGCGCCGTATCTGCTGGCCAGGGCGGTGGACGACGGGCTCGCACCGGGTGATCCATGGGCGCTCGCCGGGTGGACGGGCGCCCTGCTGGTCACCGGGGCGTTCAACTCGTGGGTGAGCATCATGCGGCACCGCACGATGACGCGGGTCCGGATGGACGGCAACTTCCGCACCGTGAAGGTGGTCGTCGGGCAGGCGGTGCGGCTGGGGGCCGCGCTGCCGCGCCGGGTGGGGGCCGGGGAGGTCGTCACCGTCGGCGTGAGCGATGTGAAGACCATCAGCCAGGCGCTGACCATCGCCGGTCCCGGCGCCGGGGCGCTCGTCGTGTACCTCGTCGTCGCCGGGCTGCTGCTGTCGATGTCGCCGCTGCTGGCGGGTGTGGTGCTGCTGGGGCTGCCGGTGCTCGCCGTGCTGGCGGGGCCGTTGCTGGGGCGGTTGCAGGACGCGGAGGGCGAGTACCGGGAGCGGCAGAGCGTGCTCACCGCGCGGATCGGGGACCTCGCGGGCGGGCTGCGCGTCCTCAACGGGCTGGGCGGCAAGGGGCTGTTCGCGGACGCGTTCCGGAAGGACTCGCGGCGGCTGCGGGAGCAGGGGTACCGGGTCGGCTCGGTGGCCAGCTGGATCCAGGCGCTCGGCATGGGGCTGCCCACGGTGTTCCTGGCCGTGGTGACGTGGCTGGCGGCCCGGCTCGCCGCCCAGGGTGCCATCACGGTGGGCGAGTTGGTGGCGGTGTACGGGTATGTCGCGGTCCTGGTGGGGCCGGTGGCGTTCCTCGTCGAGATGGGCTACGACCTCAACCGCGGGGTGGTGGCCGCCCGCCGGGTGGTGCGGCTGCTGCGGCTCGAGCCCGAACCGGACCACGGCGGGGCCGTGGCGCCCACCGCGCCGGCCGGGCTGCACGACCCGGAGTCGGGCGTACGGGTGGTGCCCGGGACGCTGACGGCCCTGGTGAGCGCCCGGCCCGGCGACGCCGCCGGGGTCGTCGACCGGCTCGGCCGGTACGCGCCGTCCGACGTCACCTGGGGCGGGGTACGCCTCGACGCGGTCGCGTTACGGGAGGTGCGGGAGCGGATCCTGGTCGCGGACAACGAGGCCGACCTGTTCGCCGGAACGCTGCGCGAGACGGTGCACGGGCGCCGGGAGCGGGACGCGGGAGCGGTGGCGCGGGCGGTACGGGCGGCGGCGGCCGACGACATCGTGCAGGGGCTGCCGGACGGGCTCGGCTCGGCCGTGTCGGCGCAGGGCCGCAGTCTGTCGGGCGGCCAGCGGCAGCGGGTGCGGCTGGTGCGGGCGCTGCTCGCCGATCCGGAGGTGCTGCTCGCCGTGGAGCCGACCTCGGCGCTCGACGCGCACACCGAGGCCACGGTGGCCGCGCGGCTGCGCGACGCCCGGGAGGGCCGTACGACGGTCGTCACCACCACCTCCCCGCTGGTCCTCGACCACGCGGACACCGTGTACCTCCTGGTCGACGGCAAGGCCGCGGCGTCCGGCCGGCACCGTGAGCTGCTGGCGGCCGAGCCCGCGTACCGGGCGCTGGTCGCCCGGGACACCGACGACGACGAGGCGCGCGCGGGGACCACGGGAACGGGGACTTCGGGGACGGCGGCAGGGACGGCAGGGACGGCAGGGACGGCGGAAGTGTCGGAGGTGTCCGGGTGAGGACGACGGCGGGGCGGCTGCCCGTCGCGGGGCGGGCCGAGGTACGGCGGGCGGCGGTGCGGCTGGTGCGCGCCGAGGGACGGGCCTTCGCCGCCGTCCTGGCGCTGAACGTCCTGGCCGCGGCGGCCGGGACCGCCGGGCCGTGGCTGCTCGGACGGATCGTCGACGCGGTGCGCGCCGGGCAGGGCACCGGCGCGGTGGACCGGCTGGCGCCGGTGATCCTGGGGTGTGCGGCGGCGCAGCTGCTGCTGGCGCGCTGGGCCCGGGACCGGGGCTACCGGCTCGGTGAGCGGACCCTGGCCCGGGTGCGGGAGGAGTTCGTCGACCGGGCGCTCGCGCTGCCCGCGTCGGCGGTGGAGCGGGCCGGGACCGGTGACCTCACCACGCGCGGCACCGAGGACGTGGCGGCCGTCGGCTCCACGCTGCGGGACGTCGGGCCCGAGCTGCTGGTGAACGCCGTGCAGGCGCTGCTGGTCCTGGTGGCGGTGTTCACCGTCGACCCGCTGCTGGGCGCCGTGGGGGTGCTGGCGCTGACGCCGGTGTGGCTGGCGCTGCGCTGGTATCTGCGCCGGGCACGGGACGGCTATCTCGCCGAGGGCGCGGCCACCTCCGAGGTCGCGGAGGTCCTCGCGGCGACGGCCGCCGGGGCGCGCACGGTGGAGGCGCTCCGGCTCCGGGAGCGGCGTACCGCGGCGAGCCGGGACGCTCTGGAGGAGTCGAAGCGGACACGCTTCCACACCCTGCGGCTGCGTACCGTGTTCTTCCCGGTCGTCGAGGCGTCGTACGCACTGCCGGTGGCGGGCGTGCTGCTGGCCGGGGGCGCGCTGCACGCGCACGGGAGGATGAGCCTGGGCGCGGTGGTGGCGGCGGCGCTGTATCTGCGGCAGTTCGCCGAGCCGCTCGACCAGGTCCTGATGCATGTCGAGCAACTCCAGAGCAGCAGTGCCTCGTTCGCCCGTGTGGAGGGCCTGGCGGCGGCCCCGCGGACCGGTCCGGGACCTCTGTCGCCGGTGCCGGAGGGCGACCGCATCGATGTGACGGGGGCGCGGTACGCCTACGAGCGCGGCGGCGAGGTGCTGCGCGGGGTGGATCTGACGGTGCGGCCCGGGGAACGGCTCGCGGTGGTGGGGCCGTCCGGGGCCGGGAAGTCCACGCTGAGCAGGCTGCTGGCGGGCGTGGACGCGCCGACCGGCGGCACGGTGACCGTGGGCGGGGTGCCGGTCGCGGGTCTGGCTCCGGAGCTGCTGCGGCGGCAGGTGGTGCTGGTGACGCAGGAGCACCATGTCTTCCTGGGCACGGTCCGCGACAACCTGCTGATCGCGGAACCCGGTGCCTTTGACACGGAGTTGTGGGACGCGCTGGCCGCGGTCGGGGCGGCGGGCTGGGTACGCGGTCTGCCGGACGGGCTCGACACGGTGCTGGGCGGGCGGGGTCGGCGTCCGGACGGCTCGCAGGCCCAGCAACTGGCGCTGGCACGCGTGGTGCTGGCCGACCCGCACACCCTGATCCTGGACGAGGCCACGGCGTTGCTCGACCCGGCGACCGCGCGGCACACCGAGCGCGCCCTGGCCGCCGTGCTGGAGGGACGCACCGTCATCGCCATCGCGCACCGGCTGCACACGGCGCACGACGCCGACCGGGTGGCGGTCATGGAGGACGGCCTGATCACCGAACTCGGCACGCACGACGAGCTGGTGGCGGCGGGCGGGGCGTACGCGGCACTGTGGCACACCTGGCACGGAGACCCGGCGGTGTAGCCGGTACCGGCAGGGAGCCGGTGAAGCCGGTCCGGGCGGTGGAGCCGGTGCAGCCGGTGTGGTCGAAGGGGCTGGGACCCCCGGGCGGGGGCCGGTATCAGGGTGGCCGCCGGGGGCGAGAACGCGCCAAGCAGGGGGTCGATGGCGGTGGGTGCCGGGTGTCTTGACAGAGGCCGCCGACGGACTGCGCGCCGCGGGCCGCCGGGGTCGCGGGGCGGCGGGACGGCTTCGGGCGCGGGTGCGGTGCGGAGGCCCGGGAGGTCCGTGCCACGGGTGAAGTCCGCAGGTGAACAGGTGAGTCGGGAGAACGGGTGCTGGCGGCACACGACGCCCGCGCCGACCGGACGTCCGCGTGCCGAGGCCCGGGGGCAGCGCGCCCCGGAAGGCCCCTGCGGGACCGTCGCGCACCACCGCGGCCGATCTGTTCACAGCGGCGAAACATTCACCTTCCGGTGCCCTTTCAGCCAACATCACGACAGGGTCCTGACATGTACGCGCCCCGGGTGTCACTCTCTCTCCACGCCGCAAGCAGTACAGCAACTTCACAGCTACACCCGGCCGGTACCCCACGCCGACCGGGCTCCCCCACGAGAAGGAGCTTGCGTGAGCCCCCTCTACGCGCGTCACAAGCGCACCACCCTGGCCGTCGCCACCGCCGTCGCCGCCGGAGCCCTCCTCACCACCGGCCTCGCCACCAACGCCTCGGCCCAGACCCCGGCCGCGGTCTCCGGCAAGGCCGCCCCGCTCGCCGCGGCACCGGTCCGGCTGTCCGAGGCAGCCCGCACCACCCTGATACAGAAGGCCCAGGCCGGTGCCGTGCGGACCGCGCGGCACATAGGCCTCGGCGCCCAGGAGAAGCTGATCGTCAAGGACGTCGTGAAGGACGCCGACGGCACCGTGCACACCCGCTACGAGCGCACCTACGCCGGACTGCCGGTGCTCGGCGGCGACCTGGTCGTGCACACCGCCGCGTCGGGCGCCACCGAGGGCGTCACCAGGGCGACGAAGGCGGCCGTCAAGGTCGCCTCGCTCAAGCCGCAGCTCACCGCCGCCAAGGCCGAGAAGCAGGCGCTCACCGCCGCCAGATCGCTCGGCTCGGCGAAGACGTCGGCCGACGGCGCCCGCAAGGTGATCTGGGCCGGCGGCGGCACGCCCGTCCTCGCCTACGAGACCGTCGTCGGCGGCTTCCAGGACGACGGCACCCCGAACCAGCTGCACGTCGTCACCGACGCGGCCACCGGCAAGCAGCTCTACACGTACCAGGGCATCGAGACCGGCACCGGCAAGACCCTCTACTCGGGCACGGTCACCCTCAACACCACGCTGTCGGGCTCGACGTACCAGCTGAACGACAGCACGCGCGGCGGCCACAAGGTCTACAACAAGGCCCACAGCAGCAGCACCGCGCAGGGCACCCTGTTCACCGACGCCGACGACGTGTGGGGCACCGGCGCCGCCTCCAGCTCCACCACCGACCAGACGGCCGCCGCCGACGCCGCCTACGGCGCCCAGCTCACCTGGGACTTCTACAAGAACACCTTCAGCCGCAACGGCATCCAGAACAACGGCGTCGCCGCCTACTCCCGCGTCCACTACGGCAACGCGTACGTCAACGCGTTCTGGGACGACAGCTGCTTCTGCATGACCTACGGCGACGGTTCGGGCAACACCCACCCGCTCACCGCGATCGACGTGGCCGGCCACGAGATGAGCCACGGTGTCACCGCCGCCACCGCCGGGCTCAACTACAGCGGCGAGTCCGGCGGTCTGAACGAGGCCACCTCGGACATCTTCGGCACCGGCGTGGAGTTCTACGCGGCCAACTCCTCGGACGTGGGCGACTACCTCATCGGCGAGAAGATCAACATCAACGGCGACGGCACCCCGCTGCGCTACATGGACCAGCCCAGCAAGGACGGCGCCTCCGCCAACTACTGGTCCTCGTCGGTCGGCAACCTCGACGTGCACTACTCGTCGGGTGTCGCCAACCACTTCTTCTACCTGCTCTCCGAGGGCAGCGGCTCGAAGACGATCAACGGCGTGACCTACAACTCGCCGACGTCCAACGGCTCCACGGTCACCGGCATCGGCCGCGCCAAGGCGCTGCAGATCTGGTACAAGGCGCTGACGACGTACTTCACGTCGACCACCAACTACAAGTCGGCCCGCACCGGCACCCTCAGCGCCGCCACCGCGCTGTACGGCTCCGGCAGCGCCGAGTACAACGCGGTCGCCGCGGCCTGGTCCGCGGTCAACGTGACCTGATCGGACGGCAGTCGGGAAACGGCGGCACCCGGGGGCGCGAGCACCCCGGGTGCCGCCCTACTCTTGGGTCCCATGTCTTCGCAGGACTTCACGTACGAGGCAGTGGGCGCGACACGCGAGAGCCCTGACACGTACCCGCCCGGATTCCGTCCGCTCCATCTGCGCACCCGGGTGGGAGAGGGCGAACAGGCCTTCCGCCGTGCCTCCGAGGCGCTGCTCACCTGGGAGATGCACCGGGGCAGCGGCGTCGGCGTGGAGACCGCCGCGGAACGGGCCGCGCCGGGCGTGGAGGTCACGGTCACCATCGCCGGGGTGATCAGGGCGCCGTGCCGGGTCGTGTGGACGGTGCAGGAGCACCGGCGGACGGGCTGGGCCTACGGCACCCTGCCCGGTCACCCGGAGTGCGGCGAGGAGGCGTTCGTCGTGTCCCGCACCGGGGACGGGACGGTGTGGCTCACCGTGAACGCGTTCAGCCGTCCGGCCCGGTGGTACTCACGGGCGGGCGGACCGGCCACCCGGGGGCTCCAGCAGGCGTACGTACGGCGGTGCGGGACCGTGCTGCGCAGACTGTGCGCGCAGTTCGAGTGAGTGTCCGGGGGGCGGCAGCCCCCCGGACACCCTGAGCCCCTGAGCCCCTCCGGTCAGCGCATCAGCACCCCCGCCGCGGCCGACAGTTCCTCGGAGGGGACCGCGACCAGGCCCATCTCCGCGCCCGAGGCCAGCAGCCGGTGGGCGGGCAGGATACGGACCGTGTAGCCGTACGGGCCCGTGCGGTCCAGGGAGAGCGGGCCCTCGTAGTACCAGCGGCCCTCGGCGTCCTGGGCACCCGCCGGTTTCAGGGGCACCGTGACCGCGTCCGCGATGCTGTCGTCGGGGTCGACCCGGCCGGAGACCGCCTGGACCTCGACGTCTTCCGGGCCGAGCGCGCCCAGGCCGACCCGGACCCGCAGGCCGAGCGTCGTGCCGAGCTCCGCGGTGGCCGCGGTGGCCGTCGTCTCGACGTGGTCGACGGTGACCTCCGGCCAGGCCGCCCGCACCTTGCCCTTCCAGGCGGCGAGTTCACGCGCCGAGCCGGTGTCCATGACGCGGTGGGCACGGGCGGCGGGAGCGTACAGGCGCTCCACGTACTCGCGGACCATACGGCCCGCGAGCACCTTCGGGCCGAGCAGCGTGAGGGTCTGGCGGACCATCTCGATCCAGCGGTCGGGCAGTCCGCTCTGCCCGCGCTCGTAGAAGCGCGGCGCGACCCGCTGCTCCAGCAGGTCGTAGAGCGCGGCGGCCTCTATGTCGTCGCGCCGGTCCGGGTCGGTGCCCGCACCGTCCGCGGTGGGGATGGCCCAGCCGAAGTCGGTCTGGAACCATTCGTCCCACCAGCCGTCCAGGACGGACAGGTTGAGGCAGCCGTTGAGCGCGGCCTTCATCCCGCTGGTGCCGCACGCCTCCAGCGGGCGCAGCGGGTTGTTGAGCCAGACGTCGCAGCCCGGGTAGAGCTTCTGCGCCATCGCCATGCCGTAGTCCGGCAGGAACACGATCCGGTGGCGTACCCGGGGGTCGTCGGTGAACCGGACCAGTTCCTGCACCAGCCGCTTGCCGCCGTCGTCCGCCGGGTGCGCCTTGCCGGCCACCACGATCTGCACGGGGCGCTCCGGGTGGAGCAGGAGGTCCGTCAGCCGGTCGCGGTCGCGCAGCATCAGGGTGAGGCGCTTGTACGACGGGACGCGCCGGGCGAAGCCGATGGTGAGCACGTCGGGATCCATGACGCCGTCGATCCACCCCAGCTCGGCGGTGCCCGCGCCGCGCTGCCGCCAGGAGGCGCGCAGCCGCTCGCGGACCTCCGTGACGAGCTGTTCGCGCAGCTCGCGCCGCAGCTCCCAGATGTCCAGGTCGGGGATCTCGGCGACCGAGTCCCAGCGGTCCGAGGCGCCCACGCTGAGCGCGTCCTCGGTGCGCTGGGCGCCGATCTGCCGGGCGCCGAGCCGGAACACCTCCGGGGCCACCCAGGTCGGGGCGTGCACGCCGTTGGTGACGGAGGTGATCGGCACCTCCGCCGCGTCGAATCCCGGCCACAGGCCCGCGAACATCTCCCGGCTGACCTGGCCGTGCAGCAGGGAGACGCCGTTGGCGCGCTGACCGAGGCGCAGACCCATCACGGCCATGTTGAACAGATGGTCCTGGCCGCCCGGGTAGGTCTCCCTGCCGAGCCGGAGGATCCGTTCGGCGTCGATACCGGGCAGTTCGGCCTCCGGGCCGAAGTGGCGCGCGACCAGCTCACGGTCGAAGCGGTCGATGCCGGCCGGGACGGGGGTGTGCGTCGTGAACACCGTGCCGGCCCGCACCGCCTCCAGGGCGGCGTCGAAGTCCAGCCCCTCGTCGCACAGCTCGGCGATCCGCTCGAGGCCGAGGAAACCGGCGTGGCCCTCGTTGGTGTGGAACACCTCGGGCCGGGCGTGTCCGGTCAGCCGGCAGTAGGCCCGGACCGCGCGCACGCCTCCTATGCCGAGCAGCATCTCCTGCAACAGCCGGTGCTCGCTGCCGCCGCCGTAGAGGCGGTCGGTGACACCGCGTTCACCGGGGTCGTTCTCCTCGACGTCGGAGTCCAGCATCAGCAGCGGGACCCGGCCGACCTGGGCGATCCAGATACGGGCGAGCAGTCTGCGGCGGCCGGGCAGGCCCAGGGAGACGTGCGCGGGGCTGCCGTCGTCCTCCGTGAGCAGGGAGACGGGCAGCTCGTTGGGATCCAGCACCGGGTACTGCTCCTGCTGCCAGCCGTCCCGGGACAGGGACTGCCGGAAATAGCCGTGCCGGTAGAGCAGTCCCACGCCGATCAGTGGGACACCGAGGTCGCTGGCCGCCTTCAGATGGTCGCCGGCGAGGATGCCGAGACCTCCGGAGTACTGGGGCAGGGCGGCGGTGACACCGAACTCGGGGGAGAAATAAGCCACGGCGGCCGGGAGATCGCCGGACTGCGCCTGGTACCAGCGCCGGCCGGTCACATAGTCGTCGAGGTCGTCCGCGGCGGCCGTCAGCCGGCGCAGGAAACGGCGGTCCTCGGCCAGCTCGGCCAGGCGCGCGGGGCGTACCCCGCCGAGGAGCCGCACCGGGTCGCCGCCGCAGGCGGCCCACAGCTCGGGATCGACGGACTGGAAAAGGTCTCGGGTCTCGGCATGCCAGGACCAGCGCAGATTGCGCGCCAGCTCGCTGAGCGGCCGGAGGGGTTCGGGGAGAACGGGACGGACGGTGAACCGACGGATCGCCTTCACATTCCACCTCGGGCGGGGCGTGCGTAGGAGGACGCACGGCGGTGTGCGTCCCGTCATCACCCCAGACGTTATATGTGCGGGGTGCTCTCCAACCATGGTGCCTCCGAGCGGCGCATGATGTGATCCGCACCCTTCCGCCCGCGCGTCGCGGCGTCCGCCACCGGGACGCGCCCGGCTCCCGGGGCCCTCACGGCAGCCCTCGGCAGCCGCCGGGAGCCCCTGGGAGCTTCCGGGAGCCGTCGGGTGCGCCCGGGAGCTCGTGGCGTGTCGGGCTCCCGGCGGTCCCCGGCCGGGTTGGCCGGTTCCGCCCCCTCAGGCGTCCTTGTGGCGCCCCGCCCCGCACGAGAGGCTGCCCGGGTGGCGTTCTCCGCCGGGCGCCGGGCGCCGCCGGGCGCGCACGCACCTCACCGCAAAAATGTGCGCACCGGCGTGTCGCGGCTGCCGCGGGGCACCTGAGGAGGGGCCGAGGAGAGGAAACCGGGCATGGCACCCACGCATACGCGGCGCCGGCATCACGTCCGTGACGAACGTGAGCCACACTGGGAAGGCGGCCTGGTCCGGTGTGTCCCGGGCGTCACCGCACGCCGCGGACACCGTGTCCGGCGTGCGGCCGGAGGCGGAAGCCGGGTCTCCGGGGAAACGGCTGCACGTTCCGCGGTCGTAGTGGCAGAGTTCCGGGCAACGGCCCCGTTGCCACCCGACGGGGCCGGAATTGTGTGTAGACATACACGGGAGTAGTTAACAAAGTTCCGGATTGCCCATCCGAACAGGGTGGGAAGGCTCCTCCGGTACGCCTCCCAGGTGTGCCAGGGGAACCACACTCCTCCACCATCCATCCGCCCACACCCCTCGTTGACGCGGACAGGAGCGGTCATGCCCGCCACGCACCACTCGTCAGCCCCCTCGACCAGTTCGGCATCACCCCCGACCAGCGACCCGACCAGCGACCCGACCGACGGCACGACCGGCGCACCCGCCGACGGCACGACCGGTGAGACGACCGGCGAGACGACGAAGGACAGGTCCGGCAAGACGTCCGGCACGACGTCCGGCAAGTCGTCCGGCGGCAGGACGGGCAAGAGGCCGAGCGCCAAAGCCGGCGCCAAGTCCGGTGCCAAGCCGGGCGCCAAGTCCGGTGCCAGGTCCGCCACCAAGTCGGGCGGCCGGTCCGATCGCGCCACCGCCACCGGCGGCGCCCCCGGGACCTCCCTCCCGGACGCCCCGGACGCCCCGGACGCCCCCGGCACTCCCGTCGCCACCGCCGTCGGCCGCATACCGGTGCTGGATGTCGAACCGGTCGTCCAGCACGGCCGCAGGCCCGCCAAGGCGGTGACCGGCGAGACGTTCCAGGTCTCGGCCACCGTCTTCCGCGAGGGCCATGACGCGGTGGCCGCGAACGCCGTGCTCACCGGTCCGGACGGATGCCCGGGTCCGTGGACGCCGATGCGGGAGCTGGCTCCCGGCACCGACCGCTGGGGCGCCGACGTCACCCCGGACCGGACCGGCCGGTGGACGTTCCACGTCGAGGCGTGGAGCGACCCGGTCACCACCTGGCGCCACCACGCCCGGATCAAGGTCCCGGCCGGGATCGACACGGAGCTCGTCCTGGAGGAGGGCGCGCGGCTGCTCGAGCGGGCGGCCGAAGGCGTCCCCGCGCCGGAGGGACAGGAAGGCCCGGAAGCGCAGGAAGGCCCGGAGGGGCGGGAGGCCGTGCTGGCCGCCGTGGCGGGTCTGCGCGACGGGAGCCAGCCGGCCGCGACGCGTCTCGCGGCGGCGCTGACGCCGGAGGTGGACGCGGTGCTGGCGCGGTATCCGCTGCGGGAGCTGGTGACGGCCTCGGAGCCGCTGCC